>CALLZQ010000034.1 GCA_937858255.1 uncultured Tabrizicola sp. | reverse complement strand
CTTTTATTCCTGCGGCAGACGCTGGTGCGTCGTGGTCGCCGGATGGGACGCGATGTTCTTGGCATCGCCAAGGTTGTTCGACAAACTGGCGATCTTCAGCGCATTGAGGAAGCGGAAGGTCGCCTCCTTGCCGCCCGCGACCTCAAAGGTCACCAGCGTGCCGCCGCTGCCCATCTGCGCCATGGCCAGCGCGTGCTGGGGGTGCGAGGCAAGACCCGGATAGACCACCCGCGTCACCTTGGCATGGGTCGACAGCGCCGCGGCCACCTCGGCCGCACTGGCCGCCATCGCCCGGCAGCGCAGGTCGAGAGTCGCCATGCCGTTCAGATGCATCCAGGCGGTAAAGGGCGACATGCTGCCGCCGGTATGTTTCATATAGGGCTCAACTGTCTTGCGGATAAACTCGCGCGTGCCGCAGATCACGCCTCCAAGGGCGCGGCCCTGCCCGTCGATATGCTTGGTGGTCGAATAGACGATGACATCGGCCCCCTGCTCGACCGCGCGGGAAAAGATCGGGGTGGCAAAGACATTGTCCACCACCACTGTCGCGCCGACCGCATGGGCAAGCGCCGAGACCGCGCGGATATCGACCAGTTCCAGCGTCGGGTTCGACATCGACTCAAAGAACACCGCCTTGGTCGCCGGCGTGATCGCCGCCTGCCATTGCGCCAGATCGGCCCCGTCGACAAAGGTCACGTTGACGCCATAGCGCGTCAGCACCTCTTCGAGGATGTAGAGGCAGGACCCGAACAGCGCCCGGGCCGAGACCACATGATCCCCCGCCCTCAGCATTGCGGTCAGCGCCCCGTTGACCGCCGCCATCCCCGAGGCCGTGGCAAAGGCATCCTCGGTGCCCTCGAGCGCGGCGATGCGTTCCTCGAACATCCGCGTGGTCGGGTTGCCGTAACGGGCATAGATGAACTCATCCTCACCCGTCTTGATGAACCGCGCCTCGGCGGCCTCGGCTGTCGGATAGACAAAGCCCTGCGTCAGAAAAATCGCCTCGGCCATCTCGCCATACTGGCTGCGGCGAATGCCCTCATGCACGAGTTTCGTGCGCGTCTTCCAGTCGTCCGTCATCTTGCATACCCCCTTGGGCCAAAGGAAAAACCCCGAAACCGGCAAGGCTTCGGGGTTTCGACCCAAGACCCTTTTAGCGGCTTGGTTAACCTGGTCCGCCACCCGGCGCAAATCACCACGGGCCCGGAAATACGCCTTTGCCCCGGGTGGGTCAATGGGGCTGCTTGGGGGGTGAGGCGGTCAGCCGCCAGCCGGCGGATCGGCAGGCTCTTCCGCCTCGGGGTCGATCAGAAAGCCTTGCAGCGCAAAGATTTGCCACCAGAGGAACAGGACCAGCGCCGCCGGCAGGGCAAAGGTTTCCAGCTTGACCCAAGTCTCGGTCGACATGGTGCGCCAGATGAATTCATTGGCCACGGCAAGGGCCACGAACATCGCCGTCAACCGCCGGGTCAGGCGCATCCAGCCCTCTTGCTGCATCGGCAGCATCTCGGCCATCACATATTGCAGCCAGCTCTGCCCGCGCATCAGGCCAATGGCCAAGAGGCCCGCCATGCAGCCGTAGACGATGGTGGTCTTCATCTTGAAGAATCGCTCATCGTTGAACCACGCCGTCAACCCGCCGAAAAAGATCACCATGACGGCGGTAAAGACCTGCATCCGCGACAGCCGGCCGGTCAGGTGCCACAGCACCGCCATGGCCGCCAGCAGGATCGGGATGAACACCAGCGCCGCGACGATAAAGCCGGAATAGCTGATGCCGCCGAGGGTAAAGCTGTCATCCTTGATCCTGAGGTAGATCAGGAAAAAGGCCAGCGTCGGCCCCAGTTCCAGCACCTGCTTGAGCACGCCGTTGATCTTTTTCTCTGCCATCGTCCTGCCTCCTGCCGGGCTAGCCCGCGAATTCCATCATCACCGCCCCGGCGGCGATCAGCGCCATCAGCCCGGTGCGCACCGGCCCCACCTTTTCACCCAGGACCAGCCAGGCGATCAAGGCGGCAAAAACCGTCGAGGTCTCGCGCAGCACCGCCGCCTCACCCACCTTGTCCAGCCGGGTGGCCAGCATGATCGCACCAAAGGAGAAATAGGCCACAAAGGCACCGAGGATCCCCCGGCGCAAGAGCGGCAGCACCTCGGCCCGCGGCAGGCGGATCCAGCGGCGGGCGGTGACGACGGGGATGAAGATGCCGTCGATCATGAAAAACCACGCAAGGAAGGTAAAAGGGTCGGCGGTGGCGCGGATGCCCCAGGCGTCATAGGTGGTATAGGCCGCGACGAAGGCCCCCGTTGCCACGGCGAAACCGAGCGCCGGAAGCATCCTGTCGCGGTCGAGCGTCACCGTGCGCAGGTTCCACAAGGCAAGGCCGAGGATCCCGGCCACCAGCACCGCCACCCCCAGCCATTGCGCCGGGGCATAGCGCTCGCCAAAGACCACACCGGCGGCAAGGACGGCAAAGAGCGGGCCGGTCCCACGTACCACCGGATAGACCACCGAATAGGCGCCGCGGGTATAGGTCATGGCCTGCAAGACCTTGTAGCCGGCATGGATGACGAAGGCGCCGAGAAAGATCGCCCACATATGCGGCTCGGGCCAGGGCACGACGAACAGCGCGAAGGGCGCGGCGATGATGCCGTAGCTCGCGTCAATGGCGGCGCGGCTGATCCAGGGGTCGTGGCGGCCCTTTTGCAGCGCGCCGAACAGCGCGTGGAGAAAGGCCGCCATCAGCGCGAGGCCAAGCGCGACCTGGCTGCCCGCCGGGGTGCCTTCGAGAGAAATCAGCCAATCTGACACAAGCGGTCCTTTGTGGTACCGGCGACGGGGGGCGCTGCCCCCCGCGCGGTTT
>CALLZQ010000033.1 GCA_937858255.1 uncultured Tabrizicola sp. | reverse complement strand
GATGGCGCTGGACCGCCGGCAAGTACAGCGCCATCTGCTGATCCCGCTGGCCGAGATGGGGCAACCCTGGCAATCGGCGCCCGGCCCCGACGGCTGGCCCGAAGACCCGGCCCGCTGGATCAGCCCGCAGGGACTGGCCGGGCGGTTGCGCTGGGCGATGTCGGTGCCGGCCTCACTGACCCCTGCCCTGCCCGACCCGGCACGGCTGGCGCATGAGGTGCTGGGCGCGCGCGCCTCACCCGCGCTTCTCTGGGCATTGCCGCGGGCCGAAACCCGGGATGAGGCCCTGGGCCTGGTCTTTTCCGCCCCTGAATTCAATCGCAGGTGAAACCGATGCTGCGCCGCCATTTTCTTCGCGCCTTGTCGACCGCCGCCTGTTCGGCGGCGGCGCATCCCTGGCTGACCACCGTCACCCTTGCCGGTGCCGATGGCGGGCCGCGCCTTGGCGAAAACCGTCTGATCGTGGTGATCCTGCGGGGCGCGATGGATGGGCTGGATCTGGTCCGCCCCGAATTCGACCCGGCCTATCGGCGGCTGAGGCCCGGTCTGGCCTTGCCGGGCCTGCCCCTGTCGCAGGGCTTTGCCCTGAGCCCGCGGCTGTCGGCGCTGATGCCGCTGTGGCAGGCGGGCGAGCTGGGTTTTGTCCATGCCACCTCGACCCCCTACCGCGACAAACGCTCGCATTTCGACGGGCAGGACATTCTCGAGGCCGGCACCGGACTTGACCTGCCGGATCCGGCGGTGCGCGACGGCTGGCTGAACCGGATGTTGCAGGCCGTGCCCGGGCTGCGCTCGGAAACGGCCTTTGCCGTGGGGCGCGACGCAATTCCCTTGCTGGCCGGTGCGGCGCCGGTGATGAACTGGACGCCCGATCTGACGCTGTCGCTCTCGGCACAGGGGCGGCTGCTGCTCGACCATGTCTATCACGACGATCCGCTGTTCCGTGACGCCGCCGCCGAGGCGATGATGCTGGCCGATCAGGCCAGCGATATGGACGCGCTTGAGGCAGAGGCCGACATACCCGACGAGATGACCGGTGCCGAGAAGACGGAGGCCGGGATGGCGCCACCCGCCAACCGGCAATTGGCCGGCATTGACGATCTGGCGGATTTCGCCGCCCAGCGGTTGCGGGCCGAGACCCGGATCGCGGCCTTTTCCCTGACCGGCTGGGACACGCATCGCAATCAGGCAGGGGGAATTGCCGGTCCGCTGGCGCGACTGGAACGGGTGATCCTGCGCCTGCGCGAAGGTCTGGGCCCCGGGGTCTGGGGCAAGACCGTGCTGCTGGCGATGACCGAATTCGGCCGGACCGTGGCCGAGAACGGGTCCAAGGGCACAGACCATGGCACGGGTGGGGCGATGCTGATGGCGGGGGGCGCCTTGCGTGGTGGCCGCGTACTTGGCCAATGGCCCGGGCTGGCCGAAGAGGCGCTTTATGCGCGGCGCGACCTGATGCCCACTTCGGATGTGCGGGGCTGGGCCGGAGCCGCGCTGCGTGGCCTTTACGGTTTTGATCGCGCCCTGATCGAGGGGACGGTCTTTCCCGGCCTGATCCTGCCTGATGACCCCGGGCTGCTGCGCTGACCCCTGCTGTATGCGAGCGGCTTGGCAAGCGCCGCGGCTTGGTGTTTCTGTCAGTCAGCGCGGCAAATCATTGTCCGCCACCTGATAACGCCCCCACGCAGGGGCAAGGAACCCGATGACCGATCTGAAAGACACCCCGCTGGCCCATTGGACACCCCCGCCCCCGCCCGGGGCGGCCACGCTTGACGGGCGGCATGTCCGGCTGGAACGACTCGATGCCGATCAGCATGCCGCCGATCTGTTCCGCGCCTTTTGCGGCCATGATGCGCTGTGGGATTACATGCCCTATGGCCCCTTTGCCTCGGCGGCATCGTATCACCGCTGGGCCAAGGAACAGCAGGCGAAAACCGACCCGGTGTTTTATGCAATCCGCAATCTGGCGACCGGTCATGCCGAGGGTGTCGCCAGTTTTCTGCGCATTCTGCCCGAGGCCGGGTCAATCGAGGTTGGTCATATCTGCCTGTCACCGGCATTGCAGCGCGGCGTCGCCGCGACCGAGGCGATGGCCCTGATGATGGGCTGGGCCTTTGACGCGGGCTATCGCCGTTATGAGTGGAAATGCAATGCGCTGAACCTGCCTTCGCGCCGGGCGGCGCAGCGTCTGGGCTTCAGCTATGAAGGCGTGTTCCGCAACCATATGGTGATCAAGGGGCGCAACCGCGATTCGGCCTGGTTCTCGGTGATCGACAGCGAATGGCCGGCCCTGCGCGAAGCCTTTGGTGCCTGGCTGGCGCCGGCGAATTTCGACGCCAGGGGGCGTCAGCGCGAAAGGCTTTCCGATCTGACGCGTCTGGTCAGACAGGCCAGCGATCCCGCCCTGTAGCGCAAGGCGCCGGTCGCGTCAGATCACCATGGCGCGGTTCAGACGCGCCTGAACCGCGGCTTGCAGATCGGCAAGGCCGGTCCCCCGCTCAGCCGCCTCTGCCGCCGCGCGGGCAAGGGCGGCATCCCCGGTGCTGCGGGCCAGCCCGGCCAGAAAGCCGGCGAGGTAGCGTCGCTGCTCGGGCCCCTCTGCCGCTGACAGAAGCGCCGCCGCATGGCGCAGATCGTCATGCAGCGCCATCGGGTCGGCCAGCGCCGTCTCGGTACTGGCCGAGGGAATGGCGAAACGGTCAGGCAGATAGCGCAGGATCAGTTTCTGAAACCCCGACAGGCCGGGCAGCGGCTTTTCCAAAAACCCCAGCGCCCCGGCCCGCAAGGCGCCCGACCGCCCTGCCGGATCGCCGCTGGCCGCCAGCACCACTGGCCCCGTACCCGCGATCTGGCGGATCAGATCCTCACCCCGGCCATCAGGCAGCCCCAGATCGACGATCACCACATCGGGCCGATAGGTTTGCAGATGCGCCCGGAATGCTGGCACATCAGCCGCAGCGCATCCGAGGTGAACCGGCTGTCCTCAACCAACAGCACGGTCAGGCCCGACAGCGGCAAGGCGCCCCGTTCGGCCACCGGCAGCCCCCGAGGCAAATGAGTCACTGCTGGTGCCGCCTTTCCCGGCCCCTGCACAGGATCGACCCTATCGGCGAGCGGGGTCAGGGGGGGGCGTTCAGGCGGGATAGGGGGTGGCACAGGGG
>CALLZQ010000032.1 GCA_937858255.1 uncultured Tabrizicola sp. | reverse complement strand
GGGCTATTCCGGGGCCGGGCTGGTCCGGGTGGTCGAGCAAGCGGGGCCATTGGCCGAGACAGGGCCGGTGGCGGTGCCGGTCGTGGCGCCGCAGCCCCGCCTGCTCGACCGGCTGGCGCCCGAACAACGGGGCCGGCTCTACTGGATCTCGGTGCGCGACCATTATGTCGATGTCGGCACCAGTCAGGGCGTCAGCAGCCTGCTCTTGCGCCTTTCGGATGCGATGGTGGAAACGGCGGGCGAAGAGGGCGGGCAGGTTCATCGCTCGCATTGGGTGGCCTGGGGGGCGGTGACATCGGCCGAGCGGCAGCGTGGCAAGCTGGTGCTGATCCTGTCGGATGGCGCGCGCATCCCCGTCAGCAAAACTTATCGGGCCGAGGTCGAGGCGCGGGGCATCGGCACTTCGTGAACCCGGCCCTTGCCGCAGGCATAGGCCCGTGCCCCCGGCGTCATCAGCGGTGCAAAGGCCGGGTGGTCGGCCCAAAGCCCCCCGGTATAGGCGCCAAAGGCCGGCATGACGATCCGCTGACCATCGCAAAGGAAACACCGCATCGACTGACCTGCCAGCCGCAATTTGGGGTGATAATGCCCCGAGATTTCGGCCTTGGCGCCCGGCTGGGCGATATGGCGAAAGATCAGCGGCGGCAGCGGCCATTCGGCGCGGTGGCTGCCTGCAATTTCCAGCGGGCCGGCATCGTGATTGCCTTCGATCCAGACCCAGTCCCGGCCCGCGATCAACCGGGTCAGCCAGAGACGGTCGCCCTCATCCAGCCCGTCGAGGGCGGCTGCATCGTCGAAACTGTCGCCCAGACAGACCACACGCCGCGCCGCCGTTGCGGCTAATGCCTCATCCAGCCGTGCCAATGTCGCCCGGGTTTCATAGGGCGGCAACAGCGCACCGCCGCGCCGTGCCAGCCGCTCGGACTTGCCCAGATGCAGGTCGGACACACACAGGAGTGACGCGCGTGGCCAATAAAGCCCGCCCGAGGCCAAGAGGTGAAGGGTCTCGCCCATGAAGGTCAGCGCGTGATGCATTTCTGCGCTCTGCCA
>CALLZQ010000031.1 GCA_937858255.1 uncultured Tabrizicola sp. | reverse complement strand
GCGTCGCGGCGGGGGCGGCGGTTATCAAACATAATGGCGAGGAACTGACCGGCGCCAATATCGGCATGGCCTTGGCCACACGCGACCTGATGCAGGATTTGCGCAGTGCCGACCCCTTCCGGCAGGGTGGGGGCCGCGCCTTTTCCAAGGCGGACCGGTCGCGCTTTCTCGATGTGCTTGACCGGGTGGTTCGGCGTCTGAAAGGCTGAATACGCCGGTTTGTGTCGGGGATGGGCTAGATGCTTGCGTCTGGGGGCGCTTCACTGGCCGCATGACGGCCCCAGCCCTGCCCCCCGTAAGTCCCACCCTCACCGGCATTCTGCTTGCCCTTGGCGGTTCGGTCATCCTGTCCATCAACGATGTGGCGATCAAATTCCTTTCCGGTGCCTATCCGCTGCATGAGGTGATCCTGTTCCGGGCCAGTATCGGGCTGATCTTCCTTGCGGCACTGATCCGGCTGTCAGGGCAGAGCTTTGCGCTCTTCCGCACGCGCCGGCCCCGCGACCATCTGATCCGCGTGACAATCGTGATGGTGTCGAATGTGACCTATTTCCTTGGCCTTGCGGCGCTGCCGCTCGCCGATGCCGTCGCGGTTGCCTATATCTCGCCGCTGATCGTCACCTTGCTCTCGGTGGTCCTCTTGGCCGAAAAGGTCGGCCCGCGCCGTTGGGCCGCTGTGGCGGTTGGGATGGTCGGTGTCCTGATCATGTTGCGGCCGGGGGTCGGGGTGATCCAGCCCGCCGCTGTGCTGGTCCTGATCTCGGCCTTTTGCTATGCCTCCAGCCATATGATGACCCGCCGGATGCGCGACACCGAGAGCGCGATCACCCTGTCGTTCTATGTGCAATGTGGCTTTGTGCTGGTCAGTGTGACGATGGGTCTTGTCGTCGGTGACGGGCGCTTTGCCGGCTCGGACAATGCCTCGCTGGCCTTTCTGCTGCGTCCGTGGATTTGGCCGTCGGTGGCCGATCTGCCGGCCTTTGCCGCCACGGGGCTGGCGGTTGCGGTCGGCGGGTTGATGGTCAGTCAGGCCTATCGCCTGTGCGAGGCCGGGCTGATTGCGCCATTTGAATATGCCGGGATGCCGATGGCAATCTTTTGGGGCGTGATGATCTTTGGCACCTGGCCCGACCGAACCGCCTGGGCGGGGATTGCGCTCATCTGCGGGGCAGGGCTTTATACCCTCTGGCGCGAGACGATCCGCCGGCAGCAGGAGACAAGGTTTGACACCCGAAGCGGTCGTGTTTGATATCGGCAATGTATTGCTTGAGTGGAACCCCGAGCGGTTTTTCGATGCCCGGATCGGGGCCGAGGCGCGGCGGCGCATGTTCGCCGAGGTCGATCTGCACGGCATGAATGACCAGATCGACGCGGGCGGGCCGTTTCGCGAAACGGTCTATGCCTGGGCCGGGCGTTATCCGGCATGGGAGGCGCAGATCCGCTGCTGGCACGACAACTGGCTTGATCTGGCGGGGCCAAGGATCGAGGGATCGGTTGCCTTGCTGCGCGCCCTGCGTGCCCGGGGCGTGCCGGTCTTCGCCCTGACGAACTATGGCATCGAAACCTTTGCCATGTCGTTGCAACCCTATGAGTTTCTGTCGGAATTCGACCTGGCCTTTGTCTCGGGCCATCTGGGGATGATCAAGCCGGACCCGGCGATCTATGGCGCGGTCGAGGCCGGCAGCGGCGTGGCGCCCGGGCGTCTTCTGTTCACCGATGACAGGGCAGACAATATCGCGGCGGCCGAGGCGCGGGGCTGGCAGGTCCATCATTTCACCGGCTGGCAGGGCTGGGCACGCCGTCTGGTCGGGGCAGGATTGCTGAGTGACAAGGAGGCGGGATTATGAGCATTCAGGTCATCGGGCCCGAGGCCGAACAGGCGATGCGTTGGCAAGGGCTTTTGACCGCGCTGGAGGCGGGCCATCGCCGGCCGCGGGCGGAAATCAAGGATATGTTCCTGCAACGCGGCAATGATACCGTGCTGAACCGCGCGGCCTGGATCGATGGGCTGGGCCAATTGGTCAAGGTGGCAACGGTTTTTCCCGGCAATGCCGCGCGCTCGGAACCGACGATCAACGGCGCCGTGACACTGTTTGACGATGTCAGCGGTGTTCTGCGGGCGCTGGTTGATTTTCATCTGGTGACCAAGTGGAAAACGGCCGGCGACAGCCTGCTGTCCGCGCGGCGTCTGGCACGACGCGACTCGCGCCGGATTCTGCTTGTCGGGGCGGGCACCGTTGCCCGCTCGATGGTCGATGCCTATTCCAGCATCTTTCCCGATGCCGAGTTCACTGTCTGGAGCCGCAGCCGCCGCAGTGCCGAGGCGATGGGTCTGACGGTGGCCGAGGATCTGGAGGCGGCGGTGGCGCGGGCCGATATCATCTGCACCGCGACCATGTCGCAAGAGCCGCTGATCAAGGGGGATTGGCTGCGCCCGGGACAACATCTCGATCTGATCGGCGCCTATCGCGCCGATATGCGCGAGGTCGATGACACCGCCATGGCGCGGGCACGGGTCTTTGTCGATTCCCGGGCAACCACGCTGCATCACATCGGGGAATTGATCGCGCCGATCCGTTCGGGCGCCATCAGCGAGTCGGATGTGATCGCGGATTTCTACGATGACCCTGCCGTCTATAGCCGAAGATCCGAGACCGAGATCACCATCGCCAAGAACGGTGGCGGCGCGCATCTCGATCTGATGACTGCCGATTACATCGCCGGGGTCTGGTCGGCCCGGCAGCCCGGATAGGCGATGGCTGCGGCGTCAGAGGAAATGGTCGAGGGCGGCTGCCTCTGCGGCGCGGTGCGGCTGCGGGCCTCTGGTCCCCCCAAGCGGGTCGGGATCTGCCATTGCCTCGATTGCCGCAAGCACCATGGCGCCCCGTTCTTTGCCGCGGCGATCTACGCCCCGGCAATGGTCGAGATCAGCGGCCAGACCCAACATTACAACGGGCGCCATTTCTGCCCGATCTGCGGTTCTTCAGTCTTTGCGGTATTTGGCGATGAACTGGATGTCCACCTCGGGACGCTGGACCAGCCTAGCCGCTTTGCCCCGGAATATGAATTATGGACCCGCCGGCGCGAGCAATGGCTGCCGGCCTTTTCCGGCCTGCGCCATTACCGGCAGGATCGCGACGACGGCAATACCGACTGAAAACTGCGGATCAGCAGAGAAGAGCGCCGAGGCGAATGCGGATGCTGCCAGCCTCGAATGCTTTCGCAGGTTTCCCCAATATTGCTACGACCCTGAACGGCGAGTTTCCATGCCCCTATTTGTGTCCACCAAGCGCCCGAAGCCCCGCGAAAAGCCCCTGCCGAAGCCCGGTGAAAAAAAATCGTATCCTTTGTCACGCAGGGCCGCCTTGGCGCCTCTTTCCTTGTTGCAGGCCGATCAGACGGCTGCACAGCAACAAGGAAAGACCCATGAAAAACTTTGACGTTCAGTCTGTCGCCATTGCCAGCCCGGCGGATGCGGTGTTCGATTTCGTCTCGAAACCGGCCAACCTGCCGAAATGGACCAATGCGTTCCAGCGCGCCGATGAGATGACGGCCGATCTGGTCACGCCCAATGGGGTGGCGGCCATCACACTGAAAACCGTGGCCGATGCGGCCCGGGGCACGATCGACTGGTATCTGGGCTTTCCCGATGGCAGCCAAGGGGTTGCCTTTTCGCGCGTCACGCCGAATGGTTCTGCGGCGGCGGTATATTCCTTTGTGCTGATGGCGCCGCCGGTTCCGCTTGAGGCACTTGAAGGTGCCCTCAGCGCGCAGATCGATATTCTTGCGAAAGAGCTGATCTCTTTGAAGGGCCAATTGGAAGCATGATCAGGCTTGATCCAGAGATGGTGCTGGCGGCGCGGAACGGGAACCGCGCCGCCCTCGAAGGGGTCGTTCGCGCCACGCAGCGGCCGATCTTCAACCTTGCGATGCGCATGTTGGCCAACCGTGCCGATGCCGAGGATGCGACCCATGAGATTCTGATCAAGATCATTACCCATCTTGGCACCTTGCGGGATGTTGAGGCCGCCGGGGGCTGGGCGCTGAAGGTGGCCAGCCGACACCTTGTGCAAGAGCGCCGCCGGGGGCGGATCGAGGCGATGCGTCTCAGCTTTGACGGGTTTGCGGCGGATCTCGCCGATGGCGCGGCACCGGGGAACGAAAGCGGTCTGAGCGATCAGGAATTTGCGCTCGCCGTCAGTGAGGTCAAGATCGGCTGCACGCTGGCCCTGCTGCTGTGCCTCAGCCGGGATTTGCGGATCGCCTATGTTCTGGGCGAGATCTTCGAGATGAACGATGCCGAGGCCTCGGCCGCGCTGGACATCACGCCCGCGACCTTTCGCCAGCGGCTGAAACGGGCACGGGACCGGGTCGCGGATTTCATGTCGCAGACCTGCGGTCTTGTCGGTGGGGCGGGCACATGCCGCTGCGAAAACCGGGTTGTTCCGGCGCTGCGACAGGGACGGATCACGCCACCGGGGGCGAAGGGGGAACCGGGCGAACCCGCCCCGGTCAGTATCGAGGCGATCCGCCGGCAGGTGCAGCGCCTCGAAGCGGGGCGCCGCGTCACCGGCTTGATGCGGTCGAACCCCGATTTCGTCACAAACCTCGGGACTCTGACCCTGAGGGTGCTGGACGAACATGGGGGGCAAGGCCGCGCTGGCTAATTTTCTTGCGCCGGAGGCTCGGACCATCTTTCGCTGCGCTGCAATAAGATCCACCATGTCGCGGTGGCGCTGCGGGCCGATCCAGGCAGCGATGTCCTGCCGCCCGGCCCTGTGGCCGATCTGATCATTCCCCAAGCCTGAGGAACAAGATGACCGACGTTTTCATCTGCGACTATATCCGCACCCCGATTGGCCGCTTTGGCGGGGTGCTGGCCGAGGTCAGGACGGATGATCTGGCGGCCTTGCCGCTGCGGGCGCTGGCCGGGCGGAACCCCGGTCTCGATCTGGCGGCGATTGATGAGGTCTATTACGGCTGTGCCAATCAGGCGGGTGAGGACAATCGCAATGTAGCCCGCATGGCGCTGTTGCTGGCGGGCTACCCCGGGGAAGTGCCGGGCACGACGCTGAACCGCCTGTGTGGTTCGGGGATGGATGCCGTTATCGCGGGGGCCCGGGCCATCAAGGCGGGCGAGGCTGAACTGGTGATTGCCGGCGGGGTGGAAAGCATGACCCGCGCGCCCTTTGTCATGCCCAAGGCGACCTCGGCCTTTTCCCGGGCGAATGAGGTGCATGACAGCACGATCGGCTGGCGCTTCGTCAACCCGCTGATCAAGGCGCAATATGGCGTCGAATCCATGCCTGAAACGGCCGAAAACGTGGCCGAAGCGTTTCACATCAGCCGCGCCGATCAAGATGCCTTTGCCCTGAGATCCCAGCAAAAGGCCGGGGTGGCGATGGCCGACGGGCGTTTGGGGCAAGAGATCACGCCGGTGCCCTTGCCGCAGCGCAAGGGCGATCCGCTGTTGATTACTGAGGATGAGCATCCGCGCCCGGACACCACGCCCGAGGCGCTTGCCAAGCTGCGCGCGCCCTTTCGGGCGGGCGGATCGGTGACGGCGGGCAATGCCAGCGGGGTGAATGATGGGGCGGCGGCGCTGATCCTCGCCTCGGCGGCGGCGGTCAGGGCGCATGGCCTGAAGGCGATGGCCCGGGTGGTGGGGGGGGCAACGGCGGGGGTGGCGCCCCGGATCATGGGGATCGGACCGGTTCCGGCCAGCGAAAAGCTGATGGCGCGCCTTGGCCTGACCCAGACCGATTTCGACGTGATCGAGCTGAACGAGGCCTTTGCCTCTCAGGGGCTGGCGACGCTGCGGCAACTGGGGATTGCCGATGACGACCCCCGGGTCAATCCGAACGGCGGGGCCATCGCGCTTGGGCATCCGCTGGGCATGACCGGCGCCCGTATCACCGGGTCTGCCGCGCTGGAGATGCAGTTGCGGGGCGGCAAGCATGCGCTTGCCACCATGTGCATCGGTGTCGGTCAGGGTATCTCGATTGCACTGGGGGCCGTCTAGCGGCGGCCCTTATCCGCGATCAGAGAGCAGGGGTGCCGGCTTATACCGCCCCCTCAGTTGGGGCGGCGCGGCGGCCTCCAACGCTGCCAGATCATCTTGTAGCGATCCGCTGCGCGCCGCGAGCAATTCAAACGGCCCGCGCGGCAGGTTCAGTCCCAGTCGCAGCGCCATGTCGATCCCGTCGCGGGTGGTTCCACCTTCGGCCAGCAGCCCGGCCGCCTCATTGATCAGGGCGGCCTCTATCTGCGCAACGAGGCACGGTGCATCGGCGGGCGGGGCGCCTGGCAGGTCGGGAAACAGAAAGCCACGGCCGGATTTGCGCCCCAGATCGCCCCGTGCGACCTGCGCCCGCAGGGCCGCGAAAACGTGATAGCGGGGATGGTCCCCCATCGCGGCGCTCAGGCTTTCTGTCGCGGCAAGATTGATGTCGGCCCCGATCAGGTCGATCAGCGAAAACGGTCCCAGCCGGTAGCCGGCGGCCAGCATCGCCGCATCAATTTCGGCGGCGCTGCGTCCCTGCTCCATCAGGGCGACGGCCTCGCCGTAAAAGGGGCGGGCACAGCGATTCACGATGAAACCGGGCCTGTCCGGCGCGTCGATCACGGTCTTTCCGGTGGCTTCGGTCAACTGGCGGGCCAGCGCCGCGGCCTCGGCGGTGGTCGTGGGGTGTCTGACCAGTTCGACCAGCCGCATCACCGGGGCGGGGTTAAAGAAGTGCAATCCCACCATCCGCCCCGGATGGGCAAGCGGCGCCGCCATCTGGGCAACCCCCAGCGAAGAGGTATTTGTCGCCAGCACTGCCTCTGGCGCCAAGGCGGCCTCAAGCGCGGCAAAGACCTGATGTTTGATCTCGATCCGCTCGGCGACGGCCTCGATCGTCGCAGCGTAGCCGTCGCGAAGGAAGTACCGGTGATAGATGGTGGCGCCGACCTCCTTGCCCATCCCGATCGCCATCATCTTCATCAAACCGGA
>CALLZQ010000030.1 GCA_937858255.1 uncultured Tabrizicola sp. | reverse complement strand
CGGTTCGGCCCGCTGACCAGGGGGGCCGCGCGGGAAAAGGGGGAGGGGCATCGGCCCGCCGCCAGGCCGAGGGGGGGGCGGGGGCAACGCGGCGGCGCCCGCCATGAACTTGGCGGCAATTTCTATCAGCCGACCGTGCTGACCGGTGTCACAGATCAGATGATGGTGACGAATGAGGAGACCTTTGGCCCGCTGGCGCCGCTGTTCAAATTCGACACCGAGGAAGAGGTGATCGCCAAGGCAAACGCCACGATCTTTGGCCTTGCCTCTTATTTCTTCGCCCGCGACATCGGCCGCATCACCCGGGTGCAAGAGCAACTGGAATACGGCATGGTCGGCGTCAATACTGGCCTGATCTCGACCGAAGTCGCCCCCTTTGGCGGCGTCAAGCAGTCGGGCCTCGGGCGTGAGGGCAGCCATCACGGAATGGAAGATTACCTCGAGATGAAGTACATCTGCCTGTCAATCTGATCGCAACACGCCGATCCTTCAGTCATACCTGCGCCCGGTCCCCCAAGGCCCGGGCGCCTCTCATTTCTGACAATTCTTGCAGGTCGGGTTGTGCGCCATGGCACATCACATCCCGTCCTGCCCCCCTTTCGCGGCCCGCAGCCCTCCCCCTAAGTTCAGGTCTCATGCACAAGGCGCACACCTGCCGCCATCCGCCCGCCGACAACGGAAAGGACGACCGATGACCGAGACATATACCCCCCCCAAGGTCTGGACCTGGGACAAGGAAAACGGTGGCGCCTGGGCCGGCACCAATCGCCCGACCGCCGGTGCCACCCATGAAAAGGTGCTGCCCGTCGGCAAGCACCCGCTGCAACTCTATTCTCTGGCCACACCCAACGGCGTCAAGATCGGGGTGATGCTGGAAGAGCTGCTGGCGCTTGGTCACAGCGGCGCCGAATATGATGCCTGGCTGATCGAGATCGGCAAAGGCGACCAGTTCGGCTCGGGTTTTGTCGAGGTCAACCCCAACTCCAAGATCCCCGCCCTGATGGACCATTCGGTAAATCCGCCGCAGCGGGTCTTTGAATCCGGCAATATCCTGCTCTATCTGGCCGAAAAGTTCGGCGCGCTGATCCCGGCATCGGCGGCAGGCCGCACCGAATGCCTCTCTTGGCTGTTCTGGCAGATGGGCAGCGCCCCCTATCTCGGCGGCGGCTTTGGCCATTTCTATGCCTATGCCCCGTTCAAGATGGAATACCCGATCAACCGCTTTACCATGGAAACCAAGCGGCAACTCGATGTGCTGGATCGCCATCTGGCCGACAAGGACTGGATGGCCGGCGGCGAATATTCCATCGCCGATATCGCGATCTGGGCCTGGTATGGCAATCTGGTGCTGGGCCGCGCCTATAATGCCGCCGAATTCCTCGATGTCGCCAGCTACAGGAATGTGGTCCGCTGGGCCGAAGCGATTGACGCCCGCCCCGCCGTCATCCGGGGCCGCAAGGTCAACCGCAGCTGGGGCGAAGCCTGGGAGCAACTGCCCGAACGCCACGACGCCCGCGATTTCGACAAATTGCCGGCCAAACCCTGAGCCCGTTTTCTGTTCGAAACATCCCCGGGCAAGGGGTTTCGACAATGACACAATCCCGCCAGGGGGCAGACAGCCCCCCGAGAGGCCGGGCTCAGAATGCCTTGAAGGTCATGGTGGTCAGGGTTCGGCTGATCCCGGGAATATCGAACAGCCGCGACGACAGGAAATGTCCGACATCTTCTTCCTCGGGCACATAGACCTTGGCGATCAGATCAAACTCGCCGCTGGTCGAGAACATTTCGGACACCACCTCTCGGTCCCAAATGGCATCGGCAACCTCATAGGTCTTGCCCGGGGTGCAACGGAACTGAACGAAAACACAGCGCATCATGGCCTCCTGACTTATCGCCAGACTAGCGTCCGTGCCCCTGCTCGGAAAGCCCGAAACGGGCGGCAAAACTCTTCAAAGAGTTTTGCAAATTCCTTACAAGGAATTTGTCATTCGGACTGGGCCTGCATCACCAGCGGCACCGTTGCCGGTCGCAGATCATTGATTCCCAAAACGTCCTTTGGCCGGGCCAACCGGTTGCGCACCACCCATAGCAGCCGCCGCTCCGCCCGGGTGATTGCCACATAGGCCAGACGTTTCCAGAGCGGCACCCCTGCCTCGCTGCGCCCGGCCTGCGCTGCCGCCCAGAGATCCGGGGCAAAGACCTGCACCGCTTCCCATTGCGATCCCTGCGCCTTGTGGATCGTGACTGCCGCCCCATGCAGAAAGGCCGCGCCCATCCGGGCAGCGCTGGGGATAAAGGGCTCTTCCTCATCAGGGCGCTCGATCTTGATGATCGAGGCGGCGCTGACCTGCGGATCCTCGGCCCCCACGACATGCAGTTTGGCAAAGCCATCGCGGTTGCCGGGGCCAAGATAGATCACCTGCGCGCCCTTGATCAGCCCCCGCGCCTCAAGATCAATCCGCTTCTTGCGGTGTTTCAGCGGCAATTCGATCCCGTCGCAGATCAGCGGCTCGCCGGGCAAGAGC
>CALLZQ010000029.1 GCA_937858255.1 uncultured Tabrizicola sp. | reverse complement strand
CGAGGGATTTATCGTGACGGCACCACGCAGCTACGCTGAATTCGACATTGGCAACCGACTCAGGGCGGTACGGGTCGCGCGCCGCCTGTCCCAGCGGGAACTGGCCCGGAAATCCGGTGTGACCAGTGCTACGATCAGCCAGATCGAGCAGAATAATTCCTCGTCCTCGGTGGCCTCGCTCAAGCGGATTCTCGATGCCGTGCCGATGTCGCTGGCCGAGTTCTTCTCGGATACCGACCCCGATCCCAGCAAGGTCTTTTTCACTGCCGCCGAGTTTCAAGAGCTGGACCCCCGCCGGCTGTTTCGCAATGCCGCCGCGGTCGAGGGCATTTCTCTGCGGCAGGTCGGCGACAGCAGCTTTCACCGGCTGCAAATGCTGCACGAGACCTATCCCCCCGGTGCCGATACCGGCGAAGAGATGTACAGCCATGAGGCCGAGGAGGCGGGGATTGTCATCAGCGGTCAGATCGAGGTCACGGTCGGGGCACGGACACGGCTGCTTGGCCCGGGGGACGGCTATGCCTTTGACAGCCGGATTCCGCACCGCTTTCGCAATAACTCAGAGGCGCCCTGCGTCATCGTCTCGGCCTGCACCCCGCCAACTTTCTAAGGCTGAGTCTTTGCAAGGCTCAGGCAAAGGGATCGACGGGATAGCCGACCCCCGTCAGATACAGCCCCTGCGGCGGACAGACCGGGCCACAGGCCGCCCGGTCGCGCGCCGCCAGCGCCTCGGCCACGCGCGAAGGCGCCCAGGAACCGGCCCCGACCCGCTCGAGCGTGCCGACGATCGAGCGCACCTGATTGTGCAGAAAGCTGCGGGCGCGCAGGGCAAAGCGAAACTCGACCCCGCCGGGATAGGGATGTTCGGTGATCGTGATCTGATCCAGCGTCTTGACGGGCGAGGCCGCCTGACAGATCGACGAGCGAAAGGTGGTAAAGTCGTGATGCCCGACAAGATGCGCCGCCCCTGCGCGCATCGCCTCCAGATCGGGCGGGTTCAACACCTGCCAGACGCGCCCCCTGTCATGCGTGACCGGCGCCCTGCGGGCCACCAGCCGGAACAGATAGCGCCGTTCAACCGCTGAAAATCGGGCGTGGAAATCCTCGGGCACCTGTGCCGCGCGCAGGATCGACACCGGCAGCGGCTTGAGATGATAATTCAGCGCTTCGGACAGGCGAAAGGGCGACCAGTCGCGCATCAGATCCACCGTCGCCACCTGCCCGGTCGCATGTACCCCCGTATCGGTCCGTCCGGCCGCTGCGATGCGATGGTCGCCCGGCTCCAGCCGCGACAAGGCCGCCTCGACAGCCGCCTGCACCGAGGGTTGCCCCTCGGCCTGCCGTTGCCAGCCCTGAAACGGGCCACCATCATAATCGATCAAGAGCGCGAAACGGGGCATTCCCCTGACTTAACCGATCCCCATCCGGGTGCAAGAGCGTCGATCCTGCCCGCATTGCCCCTGTAAACCGCCCACCGGCCCGCCTATGTTTGCGGTCGGATTACTGAAAGGGCTTGGGTTTGGGTCTTTCCTCTCTAACCGACGGGATCACGCGCAGCGTCGAAAACCTCGGCACTTCACTCACCGGCATGTTCGAGCCGACCCTGCGGCTCGGCGTGACCGGTCTGTCGGGCGCAGGCAAGACCGTGTTCATCACCTCGCTGGTCGCCAATTTGCTGGACCGTGGGCGGATGACCCAGTTGACCGCCCAGACCCAGGGCCGGATCGAGGCGGTCGTGCTGCAACCCCAGCCTGATCTGACCCTGCCCCGCTTTGACTATGAAAATCATCTGGCCGCGCTTTTTGGCGACAGCCCGCGCTGGCCGGCCTCGACCCGGGCGATTTCCGAACTGCGCCTGTCATTCCGGCTGCGGCCCCAAGGGTTTTTCGCCGGCCTTTCCGGGCCGCAGACCCTGCATCTCGATATTGTCGATTATCCGGGCGAATGGCTGCTGGATCTGTCGCTGCTCGACAAGAGCTATGAGGCATGGAGCGAAGAAACACTGGCACGGCTGTCCCGCCGCCCCGAGGCGGCCGCCTTTCTGGCCGAGGCGCGGGCCGCCGATGCCGGCCTGCCCTTGGATGAAACCGCCGCCAAGGCGCTGGCGGCGGGTTTCACCGAATACCTGCATGCCGCCCGGCACAAGGGCTGGTCTGACCTGACGCCGGGACGGTTTCTCTTGCCGGGCGATCTGGCGGGCTCGCCGGTGCTGACCTTTGCGCCGCTGCCAAAGCCCGACACACCCGCCCGTGTCAGCCTCTGGCGCGAGATGGAACGGCGGTATGAGGGTTATAAGTCACGGGTCGTCAAACCCTTTTTCCGCGATCATTTCGCCCGGATCGACCGGCAGGTCGTGCTGATGGATGTGCTGGGCGCCATTCATCAGGGGCCGCCCGCGGTCGAGGATCTGCGGCGCACGATGTCGGAAATTCTGGCGACTTTTCGCCCGGGTCTGAATGGCTGGCTGACCTCGCTCTTGGGCGGGCGCCGGGTCGAGCGCATTCTCTTTGCCGCGACCAAGGCCG
>CALLZQ010000028.1 GCA_937858255.1 uncultured Tabrizicola sp. | reverse complement strand
CCCCGACGACTGGATGGAGCCGAAGGACCGCCGCAAGGTTGATGACTTCATCCTCTACGGCATCGCCGCCGCGACACAGGCCGTCCGCGATTCCGGCTGGGAGCCGCAGACGGATGAGGACAAGGAACGCACCGGGGTCATGATCGGCTCGGGCATCGGGGGGCTGACGACCATCGCCGAGACGGCGGTGCTGATCAAGGAAAAGGGGCCCAAGCGGGTCTCGCCTTTCTTTATCCCCGGGGCGCTGATCAACCTTGTTTCGGGGCAGGGGTCGATCAAATTCGGCTTCAAGGGGCCTAACCATGCGGTTGTCACCGCCTGCTCGACCGGCGCCCATGCGATTGGCGATGCGGCGCGGCTGATCATGATCGGCGATGCCGATGTGATGGTGGCGGGCGGGGCGGAAAGCCCGATTTCCGAGATCGGCATTGCAGGGTTCAACGCCTGCAAGGCCCTGTCCACCAAACGCCCGGATGAGCCGGAAAAGGCCAGCCGCCCCTATGATGCCGACCGCGACGGGTTCGTGATGGGCGAGGGTGCAGGTGTGGTCGTGCTGGAAGAGTACGAACATGCCAAGGCGCGCGGCGCGAAGATCTATGCCGAGGTGCTGGGCTATGGCCTCTCGGGCGATGCCTATCACATCACCGCCCCGTCCGAGGATGGCGATGGCGGCTATCGCAGCATGAAGGCCGCACTGGCGCGGGCCGGTCTGCAACCCTCGGATATTGATTACATCAATGCACATGGCACCTCGACCATGGCCGATACCATCGAACTGGGCGCGGTCGAGCGGTTGATGGGCGATGCGGCGGCGGGGGCGACCATGTCCTCGACCAAATCCTCGATCGGGCATCTCTTGGGCGCCGCTGGCGCGGTTGAGGCGATTTTCTGCATCCTTGCCATCCGCGATCAGGTGGCGCCGCCGACGATCAACCTCGACAATCCGGCGGTGACGCCCAAGCTGGACCTGGCCCCGAACAAGGCCGTCAAGCGCAAGATCGACGTGGCCTTGTCCAACAGCTTTGGTTTCGGCGGCACCAATGCCAGCGTTGTCCTTGGCCGGGTGAAATAACCGATGTGGCGCGCCATTGCCTCGAATGCGCTGTCGCTATTCATCGTCATTTTGATCGTTGTCGCGGGCCTGTTGGCCTGGGGGCGTGAGCAGTATCGCGGGCCGGGTCCGCTGGCCGATGCGATCTGTTTCCGGGTGGAGCGCGGGGCAAGTCTGAGCGCGGTCAGCCGCGCGCTGGAAGAGCAGGGGGCTATTACGGATGCCCGCATCTTCCGCATTGGCGCCGATTATTCCGACAAGGCCGATGCGATCAAATTCGGCTCGTATCTCCTGCCGCCGGGATCGAGCATGCGCGAGGTGCTGATGGCGCTGACGGCGGGCGGGCAATCGACCTGCGGGCGTGAGGTCAATTTCCGCATCGGCGTGGCGGGGGCGCAGGGGATCCCGCGTGAGTTGGACCCGACCACCAACCGCTATGTCGAGGTGGCGAAATTCGACCCCGAGACCGAAGCCGCGCCCCAGCCCTATATTGATGTCGCCAATGAGCCGGATCTGCGCTTCCGCGTGACGCTGGCCGAGGGCGTGACGAGTTGGCAGGTGATTGAGGAGCTGAAGCGCGCCGATTTCCTGACCGGCGATGTGGCCGAGGTGCCGGCCGAGGGGGCCTTGGCGCCCGACAGCTATGAGGTGGACAAGGGATCAGACCGGGCGGCGCTGATTGCCCGGATGACCGAGTCGCAGGCGGCGATTCTGGCGCAGCTTTGGGCCGAGCGGGCGACCGATCTGCCCTATGAGACGCCGGAAGAGGCGCTGATCATGGCCTCGATCGTCGAAAAGGAAACCGGGGTGGCCGAAGAGCGCCCGCAGGTCGCCTCGGTCTTTGTGAACCGTCTGGAGCAGGGGATGCGGCTGCAAACCGACCCGACGGTGATCTATGGGATCACCATGGGCAAAGCGCCGCTGGGCCGTGGCCTGCGGCAGAGCGAATTGCGCCGCGAGACCCCCTATAACACCTATGTCATCGACGGCCTGCCGCCGACCCCGATTGCCAATCCGGGCCGGCTGAGCATTCAGGCGGCGCTGAACCCGGCCGATACGCGCTATCTCTTCTTTGTTGCCGATGGCACAGGCGGTCATGCCTTTGCCGAGACGCTGGAAGAGCATAACCGCAACGTCGCCAAATGGCGCGAGATCGAGGCGCAGCAGGGCGCCGAGGGCTCGACCGGGGTGCAGGGCAACTAGCCCCGTTCCGCGCGGATCAGGGCGATCAGGCCAAAGAGGCCAAGGGTCAGCGCAAGGCCCGAGGTCAGGGTGCGGATCTGGTTCCAGATCTGCCAAGGGGCGGAATAGCCGTGCCAGATCGCGGCGGCGGCAGTGGGATCTTCGGGGATCGCCGTCGCGGCGAGGGCCTCATTCATCGGCACATTGATCACCATGGTCAGCCCCATGGCGGCCACCGCATAGGTCAGTCCCGCGAGGGCGAAGAGGATCGCGGCCTGCCGCGCGCCTGCGTGCAAAGCCAGGGCAGAGGTCAGGAGCAGCGCCGGCCCGGTGCCGAAAAACGCCGGGGCAAAGGCCGCATTGCGCACCGAGGCATTCATCGCCTGCATCGCCCCGATGGCAAGGCGCGGATCGGCGGCATCGAGGCCCCACATGGTCGAAACCGTCCAGGCATAGAAGAAGCCAAAGATGGCACCGGACAGCAGAAGTGCCGGAATGGCGGCGGCAAGGGCGGGTCTGGTCATCGAAATCTCCGTAATGATGTGTACGCCTTGCGATTATCCGTAACGTGGTGTACGGTTATTGGCAAGAGGGAGGCCGTGATGCTGGATGAACGCAAGGAACAGCGCCGGTTGGCGATTGAGGCGGCGGCCTATGACCTGTTGGCGGAGCGCGGTTATGCCGGGATGTCGATGCTGGCACTGGCCAAGGCGGCGGGGGCGTCGAATGAGACGCTCTATAACTGGTATGGCGACAAGGCCGGTCTCTTGGCGGCGATGATCGCCCGCAATGCCGAAGAGGTCTTGGCGGTGATCGCGGCGCAGGCCCAACCGCCGCGGATGCTGGAGGCCGAGCTGGAATCGGTGGGTCGGGCGCTGCTGACGATGCTGCTGGGGGAGAGGTCGGTGGCCTTGAACCGCGCGGCGGCCAGCGATGCCAGTGGCGAGCTGGGCCGGGCCTTGGCGGCGGGCGGGCGCGCACGGGGGATGCCGGCGCTGGAGGCGATTCTGGCCCGGCATGGATCGGCGGCGCCGTGGGGTGAGGCCGAAACTTTTCTGGCGCTGTTATTGGGTGACTGGCCGCAGCGGCGTCTGATCGGTGCGATGGCGATGCCTGACGCCGGGGCAGTTCAGGCGCGTCTCTCACGCGCGGTGGCGCAGTTCCTGACCCTGCGGCGGGCGGGGGCGGTTAACAAAAGGTAAAGGGCGCGACCTGCAAGCCTTTGTTTGGATTGAATTTTTAGCTTGACCTTCCGCCCGGTCCAATGTATCACTTGTGACATGCTAGAAGAAGTGTCGAAAGCGGCGGGCCACGGCCCGGCCGCTTTTTTCGTTTCTGCTCGTCCGGAGGGGCCATCGAGGCGGGTGCAAAGCATGAGCATGAACTTTTCGGCAAAAGATGTCGCGCAACTGACGTCGCTGCAAATCATCGAGGGGGCCGCCGGCTTTCTGGATGAGGCGGCGGTGACGCTGATCGCGGCGATTAACGCTTTGAAAGAGGGCGATATCGAGCAGTCAAAGGCCGCCGTGCAGGCGGTCAAGGATTACAAGACCGCCCTCGACTGGATGATGAGCGAAAGGAACCGCCTTGAACGAGATCGCAGAACAACGGCCGGGGTTTTCGGAGCCCCGGAGTTCGACCTTGGCGCCGCGCGCGATGAGATCGGGCGCCGGCTGGCTTGCCTCCGCAGCGCCGGAGCAGATTGATGCGTTCCTCGGGGGGCTGTCCGAAGCCTCGCTGATGGCGCTGCCGTGGATTTTCGATTTCTGGGCGCTGCCGCATCAACTGCCGCCCGAGGGGGCGTGGAAAACATGGGTGATCATGGGCGGGCGCGGGGCCGGCAAGACCCGCGCCGGGGCCGAATGGGTCCGCGCGCAGGTCGAGGGGGACCGGCCCATGGACGCGGGCCGGGCGCGACGGGTGGCGCTGGTCGGCGAGACGCAGGATCAGGTCCGCGAGGTGATGATCTTTGGCGAGAGCGGCATCCTCGCCTGTTCGCCCCCCGACCGGCGCCCGGAATGGAACGCAACGCGCCGCACGCTGACCTGGCCGAATGGCGCGGTGGCGCAGGTGTTCTCGGCCCATGACCCCGACAGTTTGCGGGGCCCGCAATTCGATGCGGCTTGGGTGGATGAGCTGGCCAAGTGGAAGAAGGGCGATGAGACCTGGGACATGCTGCAATTCGCCCTGCGGCTGGGCGAGCATCCGCAGCAGGTGGTGACGACGACGCCGCAGAATGTGGCGGTGCTGAAGGGGATCCTCCGCAACCCCTCGACCGTGATGACCCATGCGCCGACCGAGGCGAACCGGGCCTATCTGGCGACCTCGTTTCTGGATGAGGTTTACCGGCGCTATGGTGGGCAGATCCGCGGCGCGGTGGAGCTGGAGGGGCGAGGAGGGGGGGGGCGCGCTCGGGCCCAGGGGCTCGGGGGAAAAGGCGCAGGCCGGCCCCCCGCGGGGTCTGGGCCGGATCGGGGGGGGGGGGGACCCGCCGGTGAGTGCCAAATCCACCTCGGACGAATGCGGGATCGTGGTCTTTGGCGCCGAAACCGAGGGAGAGGTGCGCGACTGGACCGGTACGGTGCTGGAGGATGCCTCGCTGCGCGGCTCGGCTGTGGATTGGGCGCAGGCGGCGGTTGAGGCCTATCACCGCCATGGTGCCGACCGGATCGTGGCCGAGGTCAATCAGGGCGGCGATCTGGTGGCCGAAATGCTGCGGCAGGGCGCTCCCTTGGTGCCGATCCCCAGAGCCCCTGCGACCCCGGGGCGGGGGGCGCGGGGCGGGCCGGCGGCCGCGCTCTATGAGCAGGGGCGCATCCGCCATCTGCCGGGGCTGCAACGGCTAGAGGAGCAGATGCTGTTGATGGCCAGCGACGGCTACAAGGGCAAGGGCAGCCCCGACCGGGTGGACGCCCTGGTCTGGGCCGTGACGGCGGCCCTGCTGGACCCGGCGCGCAAGCGGCCAGCGCCGCCACGGGTGCGCGGGCTTTACTGAGCAATCAGAGGGCGGGGACAGTCCCCGCGTTACGGAGATCGGGATATGGTGTTCAACTTTCTGCGGCGGGGCGAAGGATCGCCCGCGCCCGAGACGGCCATGGAAAAGAAGGCGAGCGCGACGGGCCGGGTGGTGGCCTTTGGCAATTCGGGCCGCGTCGCCTGGAGCCCGCGCGACGCGGGATCCTTGACGCGCAATGGCTTTCTGGGCAATCCGGTCGGCTTTCGCTCGGTCAAGCTGGTGGCCGAGGCGGCGGCGGCGCTGCCCTTGGTCTGTCAGGATGCTGAGCGACGCTATGACCGCCATCCGGTGCTGGATCTGATCACCCGCCCCAATGATGCGGCGGGCCGGGCCGAGTTTCTTGAGGCGGTCTATGGCTATCTCTTGCTGTCGGGCAATGCCTATCTGGAGGCGGTGCCGGGCGCGGGCGCGGTGCCGGGTGAGTTGCATGTGCTGCGCTCGGACCGGATGAGCCTGATCCCCGGCGCCGATGGCTGGCCGGTGGCCTATGACTATACGGTGGGCGGGCGCAGCCATCGGTTCGACA
>CALLZQ010000027.1 GCA_937858255.1 uncultured Tabrizicola sp. | reverse complement strand
TGCCGGAACCCGCCCGGTAACGGCGCGGGCATACCAGTCATAGGCAAAGGCTGCGGCCTCGGCCCAATCCGCGGCACTCAGGTCCGGCAATCCCGCTGGCGGGGGGTGGCGATGCAGGTGCCGCAAGACCCCTGCCGCCGCGGAATAAAGCGCAACTTCACGCGCGGGGTCGACCTGTAACAGCCGCGCGAACAGATCATCGCCCAGATCCTCGATCAGCAGAAACCCCTGTGCCAAATCGCGCGCATAGATCGCCGGGGCCGACAGGCCGATCCCCCGCAGGTAATCGGCAATACGAATGAAATCTGCCGGATCGTCGCCTTTGCCGGGCGGTGCATCCATCAGCACAGCGGTCTTGCCGTTTTGCCAGAGCCGGTCATAACTGCGGTCCGAGGCATCGCCCGACAGATAGGCGCGCTGCGCAGCGCCCCAGCCGCAGGCGCCCAGAAATTCCTGCGCGGCGGTCTGGCGGTCGGTCATGAGGTCATCCCGGCCAAGGCGGCCCGCAGGGCAGGGCGGCCATCAAAGCTCAACCGGGCCAAACGCCCCTCGCCCGAATAGTCCAGGGCGATACGGATCGGATCGGGCGGTGTCAGGCCGCCCAGCCGCTCTGGCCATTCCACCAGGCAGATTGCGGTGGAAAACGCCTCATCCAGCCCCAGTTCAATCACCTCATCAGGATGCGAAAGGCGGTACAGGTCTGCATGCCAGAGATCGCAGATCTTGGCCTCGTAGGTCTGGACAAGCGTAAAGGTCGGTGAGGGCACATCTTCGTCCCGCCCCAGAAACCCGCGGATAATCGCGCGGGCCAGATGTGATTTGCCAGCCCCCAGCGGCCCGGTCAGCAACAAGACATCGCCGGGCCGCAGGCATGGTATCAGGGCGCGGCCAAGTGCATCGGTGTCCTCGGGCGTGGCAAGAGCGAGTGAAATGGAAAACGGATCCGGCATGGAGGCAGTTTTACCCTGCCACCCCGCCACCGCAAGGGGCGCCGGCCCGGTGGCTAGGCCATATGGCGATGCAGCGCCGTGGCCGGGTCTTGCGCCTCGCGCAGGTCGGTGGCGGTACGGAACCCGACCAAGGTTCCGCCCCCGGTCAATGGTGCAAGGCGGCAGATCAGACGCCGCCCGTCAAGCAGCCGTGCCTCGGCGCTCCATGCCTCACGATCACCCAGCGTTCCGATAAAATCGCGCATTTCGGCCCAGAGTTTCGAGGGCGCCGTTTGCGCCGCCCAAAAGTCGCTGACGCCCCGAATACCGGCCTCGGCCACCCGGTCCATCGGGTCGCTGCCCCAAAGCGCGGTATAGGCGCGGTTCGACATCACCAGTTGCCCGGTCTCTGAAAATACCGCCAGCCCCTCGTCCATCGCGTCGATCGCAGCCTGACCCAGTTCCAGATCGGCACGGTAGCGGCGCGTGCGCGACACCTCGCCCGAGATATCCTCGAACATCAGCGCCATCGAGCCGTTTCCGTGCCGTCGCCCCACCACCCGATACGTCTGCCCCCCGGCCAGCGGCCAGGTCTCTTCGTAAACCCCCTGATCGTCTGCCCCCTCCATCTCGACCAGACTTTGCCGCCAGCGGCGATAATCCTTGGGTTCCGGGACCATGTTCTTCTCGCGCATCGCATCCAGCATGGCCACAACCGTCGGTCGCGCCGAGAGGAAATCCGGTGCCAGTCCGGTCAGGTCGAGCAGCGCGGGGTTGAACAGTTGCAACTTGCGGTTCTTGTCGAAAACCGCCAGCCCGGTGGTCAGATGGGCAAAGGTCTTGGCCAGCGTTTGCAGGAAATCGCGCAGGTTCGCCTCGGCCTGCACGGCTGCATCGCAGGGCAGGGCATAGACCCGTCTGCCGCTGTCATCCGCGGCCACGGTCAGCTCATACCAATGCGGGGTGCCATCATGGCGCAACAGTTTCTGCCGCTGACCTGCGACGCCCTGAGCGGTGGCGATCCGCTCGAACAATCTTGGCAGCGGCCAGCTCATTTCCTGCCCGGGTTCCAGACGTTCTGCCGCGGCCATGACGTAATCGGTATTGGCCCAGATCACCTCACCGTCAGGGCGTTCGCGCCAGGCCATGATCGGCGCATGGGACAGCATGGCCCGCAATGAGGCGAGTTCTTCGGTCATGGCGCGATGTGCCATGGCATCGGGTCCGGGGCCCCCGGTCTCGAGCGCATCGCTGAGGCTAATCCGGGTTAGCCCGCCGCGATATTCGGCGCGTAACAGCATCGGCATTCCCTCGCTGTCCTGCCCCTCGAGCGTGACGATCCCCTGTTCGCGCAACCGGGCGAGATGGTGGTCAATTTCGGGAAACATCGGCGACAGATAGGCCAGCAGCCGTACCCACATCCCCCCCTGGGCCGGGGACGCGGCCAGCGCTGCCCGCCCACCTGGCGTGCAATCGAGCAGCGTCTCACCATCAAAAAGAAACAATGTCCCGCGGGCGCGGTCTTCGAAAATGCTGTGGTGACCTTTGGGACGGTTTGACTGGAACGCCAGCAACAGCAGCAGTCCACCCGCCGCTGCAAGGATCGAGGTCAGCCCAAGCCCGAGACCCAGGACCAGATCAGAACCCATGCCACTACCCCAGTCAGAATCGCCGAAGTTCAACCTAAAGGGTAGTTTGTTAACTGTTGATTAACCAGGGGTTTTGAAAGGGGCCGCAGGATTGTGGCCCCTAAGCCTCAATGCGCTGGTTCTCACCCAGACCCTGCTCGCGCTGTGCCACCAGCCGGTCAAGCGGCCAAGAGACCTCGACAATCGCCCCGCAGCGCTCGGGCCGCTCTTCTGGCGTCAGGAACGGGTCCGAGGCATTGGCAAAGGTCAGGCGGGCGCCAGTCCGCTCCAGCAAGGTCTTGGCGATGAAAAGGCCCAGGCCCATCCCCTCATAATCAGGCCGCCGGGCAAGGTCTTGGGCAGTCCGACGGCTGCGCACAAAAGGGTCGCCAATGCGGCCAATGACCTGCGGTGGATAGCCCTCGCCGTCATCGACAATGCGGATGACAATTGACTGATCCGTCCATTCACCGTCAAGCCAGACCCGGCTGCGTGCAAAATCGACCGCGTTTTGCACCAGATTGCGCAGCCCATGAATGACTTCGGGGCGGCGCGTGACCGTCGGCTGCCGTTCACCCCCATTCATGCCGGGGGCAAAATTGAAATCGAGCGTCTTGCCCCGCGATTGATGCGGCTCTGCCGCCTCGCGGACCAGCGAGGCCAAGGGGACATTTCGCATATGCAGGTCATCCTTGCCGGTGCGGCCCATCGAGCGCAGGATATCACGGCATCTGTCGGCCTGATCGCGGATCAGTTTGGCATCCTCATGCAGCGGGCCGCCCTGGTCCAGTTCCTCCATCATTTCCGAGGACACCAGCTTGATCGTCGCCAGCGGCGTGCCCAGTTCATGCGCCGCAGCCGCGACCACACCGCCAAGGTCAGTCAGCTTTTGCTCACGCGCGAGGGCCATCTGCGTGGCGAGCAACGCATCGGACATCCACCTGATCTCGGAAGACACCCGATGCGAGTAGAACCCCAGAAACAGGATCCCGATCACAATCGACACCCAGAAACCGAATTCAAACAGCAAAGGCACGGACAATATCGACCCGTCGCTGAACTGTAGCGGCACATGCACGAAGGCTGTCAGCGTCACGAAGACAATCGATAGGGTGCCCAGCAAGAGCGTGGTCCGCAGCTCCAGCGCCGAGGCGGAAATCGTCACCGGCGCAAGGATCAGCAAGGCAAAAGGGTTGGTCAGCCCGCCGGTCAGATACAACAGAAAGGACAGTTGCGACAGATCGAACAACAGCGTCAGCATCGCCTCAAGCTCGGACAGGCGCTTGCTTTCCGGGAAGATGAAGATCGAGACGAGGTTGGCGACAATTGACGCCCCAACCGCCAGATAGCACAGCCCGACTGGCAGCTCGATTCCATAGAACCGGTCTGCGATGGTGATCGCGGCAAGCTGGCCGATGATGGCCGTCCAGCGCAGGAAGATCAGCGTGCGCAGACGAACCCAGTCGCTGCGAGCGTCCCGAACCAACAATCCCAGTGTGGGCGAGGCCATGGCAAGTCCTTCCCGCAATCTCTATGTTTGGCATTGTTAATCAGGCGCGGATTGCCGATCAATGCGCCAGACCAGAGTGATGGGGAAGAGCCATGTCGAAAACGATCGCAATTCTTGCGGCAGCCGCGGTGGCGGGCCTTGTCGGGGGTAGCCTTGGATATGTCTACTGGAACAAAGGAAGCGACGATTTCGCCGAATGCCGTGGCGGCCAGGTGGGTGGCGGTGCCGTCGGCGGCCCCTTTACATTGATCAATGAGGCGGGTGAGACCGTCACCGATGCCGATGTCCTGACAAAACCATCGCTGGTTTATTTCGGCTATACTTTTTGTCCCGATGTCTGCCCCTTTGACAATGCGCGCAATGCCGATGCCGTCGATATTCTGGAAGAGCGCGGTTTCGATGTGACGCCGGTTTTCATCTCGGTCGACCCGGACCGCGACACGCCCGAAGTGCTTGCCGATTTTACTGAAAACCTGCACCCGAAAATGATCGGCCTGACCGGCACACCCGAACAGGTCAAGGCGGCATCGCAAGCCTACAAGACCTATTTCAAAAAGCAGGATTCAGGCGATGAATTCTATCTGGTCGATCATTCCACCTTTACCTATCTGATGATCCCGGGCATGGGCTTTGCCGATTTCTTCCGCCGTGAAGATACTGCCGATCAGATGGCCGACCGTGTGGCGTGTTTCCTGTCCAAAGGTGCAGGCAGCCAGCAAAATTGACCACTTGGCACAAGTTGCGTACTGTCCGATTTGCGGATGGGGAAGGAGCGCGCGATGGACGATGAGGGCACGGTGGATCTCGGGCCGGACAAGACCTTGCTGCTGGTGGATGATGACGAACCGTTCGTGAAACGGCTGGCACGCGCGATGGAACGGCGGGGCTTTCAGCCGGAAACGGCTGAGAGTGTTGCCGCCGGCAAGGCAATCGCGCAGACGCGGCCTCCGGCCTATGCGGTGGTCGATCTGCGGCTTGAGGATGGCAATGGCCTCGATGTGGTCGAGGCGCTGCGGGAACGGCGACCCGATTGCCGGATTGTGGTCCTGACGGGCTATGGCGCGATTGCTA
>CALLZQ010000026.1 GCA_937858255.1 uncultured Tabrizicola sp. | reverse complement strand
TGTGACCGAGGACCGCAAGGCCCTTGGCCTTGTCCTAGAAGAGCCGATCCTGCGCAACATCAGCCTTGCCAACCTGCCCGGCATCGCGCGTCGCGGCGTGATCAGCCACGGGCGCGAGGCGCAGGTGGCCGAGGAATACCGTCAATCGCTGGCGATCCGTACGCCGGGGGTGCAGCAACGGGTCGTCAACCTTTCGGGGGGCAACCAGCAAAAGGTCGTCTTGTCGAAATGGCTGTTCACCGACCCTCAAGTGCTGATCCTTGACGAGCCAACCCGCGGCATCGACGTCGGCGCGAAATTTGAAATCTATTCGATCATGAACCGTTTGGCCGAGGATGGCCGCGGCATCGTGATGATCAGCTCGGAAATGCCCGAGCTGCTGGGCATGTGCGACCGCATCTATGTGATGAACGAGGGCCGGATCGTGGGGGAACTGACCCGCGATGAGGCCAGCCAGGAACGCATCATGGCCATGATCCTGAACAGCACGGGGAAAGCCGCCTGACATGAGCGAGACATCGGGAAAATCCTATCTCGGAAGCCATTTGCGCGAATACGGGATGATCATGGCGCTGGTCGCCATTGTCTTTTTCTTTACGGTCGTGGTGCGTGCCACGATCGACGTCGATTTCCTGTCGGCGCAGAATATCACCAACCTGTTCCTGCAAAACTCCTATGTCATCATCATGGCGCTGGGGATGCTGCTGGTGATCGTCGCCGGGCATATCGACCTGTCCGTCGGCTCTGTCGTCGGCTTCACTGGCGCGGTTGCGGCGGTCCTGACGGTCAAGCTGGGCTGGCCGGTCTGGGCGGTGATCCCGGCGGTGCTGTTCGTGGGCCTGCTGATCGGCGCGGCGCAGGGCTATTGGGTCGCCTTCTGGCGTATCCCGTCCTTTATCGTCACGCTGGCGGGGATGCTGGTGTTTCGCGGGCTGACGCTGTGGCTCCTTGGTGGGCAGAACATCGGCCCCTTCCCCAAGGCCTTTCAATCGCTCTCGACCGGGTTTCTGCCCGATCTGTTCGGCAAAGCTGATGAAGCCATGCTGGGGCTGGAGCGGATGAACGGCACCGCCCTGCTGATCGTCCTCTTGGCCGCCGCGATTGTGGTCTGGATCGGCTGGCGCAAGCGGGCGCAGGATGCCTCGTTCGGGATCTCACCCGAGCCTTCGGCGGTGTTCTGGGTCCGCAATGCCACCATCTGCGGTGCGCTGGTGTTTGTCGGCTACAAGCTGGCGATCTTTCGCGGCCTGCCGAATGTCGTGGTGGTGTTGGCGCTCTTGACCGTCATCTACGCCTTTTTCACCGAGCAGACCACGCAGGGGCGCCGGATCTATGCGCTTGGCGGCAATGAAAAGGCGGCGCGGCTGTCGGGTATTCATACCGAACGTCTGGTGTTCTTCTGCTTTGCCAATATGGGCGTGCTGGCGGCACTGGCCGGGATGATCGTCGCCGCACGGCTGAACTCTTCAACCCCCAAGGCCGGCGTCGGCTTTGAACTGGACGTGATTGCCGCCGTGTTCATCGGCGGGGCCTCGATGTCGGGCGGGGTCGGGCGGATTGTCGGTGTCGTCACCGGCGCGCTGATCATGGGGGTGATGAACAACGGCATGTCGATCCTTGGCATCGGCATCGACTATCAGCAGGTGATCAAGGGCCTCGTGCTGTTGGCCGCCGTGATCTTTGACGTCTACAACAAGAGCAAATGATGTATATCAGTCAGATCGCTCTGGCCGGGGGCCAGACACAGGCCGCTGTCAGGGATGAGGCAGGCGCACGCACCATACCCGGGGCCGCCGCCACC
>CALLZQ010000025.1 GCA_937858255.1 uncultured Tabrizicola sp. | reverse complement strand
CGGGGCGGCCCCCCCGTTTTCCTCCCCAGACGTCATTGCGTTCCCCGTCTTCTCCCCTGCCGGTATTTCCGGCCCCGCCGTGCTTTTCCTGCCCGGCTTACCCTTGCATAGGAACCCTCAATCCCTGACAAAGGCAAATGAAAATCGTCAGGTGAAGCATGTCCCTCTTGCGTTCGGTCTGTGTCTTTTGCGGCTCGCGTCATGGCGCCCGCCCCAGCTATGCCGAGGCCGCCCGGCAAACCGGCGCCATGATCGCCCGGCGCGGCTGGCGCCTTGTCTATGGTGCCGGCGATGTCGGGCTGATGGGCGAGGTCGCCCGCGCCGCCATGGCCGAGGGCGCCCCGACCATGGGCATCATCCCCGTTCACCTGCTGCGGCGCGAGGTCGGCAAGCGCGATCTGACGCAGATGGTGATCACCGAGGATATGCATGAGCGCAAGAAGGTGATGTTCATGAATTCGGATGCCATCGTGGTGCTGCCCGGCGGCGCCGGCAGCCTTGATGAGTTTTTCGAGGTGCTGACATGGCGGCAGATCGGCCTGCATGAAAAGCCGATTTTTCTTCTGAATACAGATGGATATTGGGATTCCCTGATCCATCTTATGAACAATGTCATCGCAGAGGGTTTTGCCGAACCCAGCCTGAATGAGGGCTATCAGCCCGTTGCCGATGTCGCGGCGCTGGAAAAAGCCTTGGCCGCCGCGCTGAGCTGAGGGCAGCAAAAAGCCCGCCCGGCGGCACCGGGCGGGCCTTGTCAATTCTGCCTGTGCTTACATGCGGGCGGCGACGGCTTCCCAGTTCACCAGCTTGTCGAGGAAGTTCGACAGATAGGCCGGGCGCTTGTTGCGGAAGTCGATGTAGTAGGAATGTTCCCACACATCACAGCCCAAGAGCGCGGTCTGGCCAAAGCAGAGCGGGTTCACGCCGTTTTCGGTCTTGGTGATCTTCAGCGCGCCGCCGGCATCCTTGACCAGCCAGGCCCAGCCCGAACCGAACTGACCGGCGCCGGCTGCGGCGAAATCTTCCTTGAATTTGGCGACCGAACCGAAAGCCTCGACCAGCGCCTTTTCCAGATCGCCAGGCATTTTCTTGTCTTCGCCCGGGCCCATGATTTCCCAGAACAGGTTGTGGTTCCAGTGCTGGCTGGCATTGTTGAAGATGCCATTCTGCGCCACGGCGCCGGACTGATAGGTGCCCTTGACGATCTCTTCCAGCGACTTGCCTTCCCATTCGGTGCCAGCAATCAGCTTGTTGCCATTGTCGACATAGGCCTTGTGGTGCAGGTCGTGGTGATATTCCAGCGTCTCTTTCGACATGCCAAGCGCGGCAAGCGCATCATGGGCATAGGGCAGATCAGGGAGCGTGAAGGCCATCGGAAAATCCTTTCTCGGTTGTGTCGCGTTGCCCGTGATAGTCGGCTTTCGCGGGGCAAGGTCAAGGGGCGGGCGGAAAAAACCCGTCATCCCCATATGGGTTTATTAAAGCATGGGCTTTGTCAGCTCGACTTCAACCCCCTCACGGATCGCGGTGTAAAAACAACTGCGGCGGTTGGTATGGCAGGCGGGCCCCTCTTGTTCGACCAGCGCCAACAGACAATCGCGGTCGCAATCAAGGCGCAACTCGATCAGCCGCTGCACATGGCCCGAGCTTTCGCCCTTGGCCCAGAAGGCCCCACGCGAGCGCGACCAGTAGGTGACATGCCCCGTTTCCAGTGTCCGCGCCAGCGAGGCCGCATTCATCCAGGCCATCATCAGAACTTCGCCCGTCGCATGGTCCTGCGCGATGCAGGGGATCAGCCCGTTCGCATCATACTTTAGGCTCGCAGGGGCAAAGGTCATCGGGCTTCTCCTTGGCGGAACGCCCAAACGGGTTTATCTAAGAGAGAGCGAAAGGAAAAGCCGGTGAGCGACAGCGATCTGATCAAACTCTATTCCGGGCGCATTCTGGAACTGGCTGCCGAGATTCCGCATCTGGGCCGCCTGCCCGCGCCCGAAGCCAGCGTGCGCAAACGCTCGCCCCTCTGCGGCTCGACCGTGACGGTCGATCTGGCGATGGCGGGGGGCCGCGTGACCGCCTTTGCCCAGGATGTAAAGGCCTGCGCCCTTGGTCAGGCGGCAGCCTCGGTTCTGGGTGGGGTGGTCATTGGTCGCAGCGCCCAGGAACTGGCCGGCGCCCGAGATGCCCTTCGTGCCATGCTAAAAGAAGAGGGACCGGTGCCCCCTGCCCCCTTTGACGGCTACGAGGTTCTGTTGCCGGCGCGCGAGTACAAGAACCGCCATGCCTCGATCCTGCTGGCGCTTGAGGCGGCCGCCGAGGCCGCTGCCGCCGCACAGGCCGCAAAATCCGCCTGATTCCGGTAAACCTGCCACCGATCCTGTCGTTCTTGGTGTGTCAATATAGGCGATAAATAGGCGATAACCGGAACGGGGTCAGGTGGGGCAGATCGAGACGCAATTTACCGATGCCCGGCAAGACAGCATGGATCTGCTGGCCAGCCGCGCCATTCAGCTTGGTCATGACGTGGTGGCTGTCTCGGGCTTCCTTGATGAGGTCAATCTGGCCACGCAGGCCCAACAGGCCCCGATGGAAAGCGCGCGCCTCGCCTCGGGCGATGTGGCGCGGGCCAATGAGGCGGTGCGGGTCGCCACCGGGCAACTGGTGCGGGCGGTAGAGGAAACGCGCAAGGCGGTCAGCGCCTCCTCCGAACGTATCCGCGATAACAGCGAACACAGCCATGGTGTCGCGGAATGGGTGCGCACGCTCGATCAGCGGATGTCCGAGATTGCGGCCACGCTCGACACCATGCGGGGCGTTGTCTCGGGTGTCAGCGAAATCGCCCTTCAGGTCAAGATTCTGGCAGTGACTGCCAAGATTGAGGCCGCACGGGCAGGTGCGGCGGGCCGGGGGTTTTCAGTCGTGGCGGATGAGATCAACCCCCTGTCGCAACACACCTCCGAAGCGACCGAGGGGATCCAGACGGCCATTGCCGGGCTTGCCCAAGGAATCCACGGTCTGCGCGATGAGGCCGAGGCCGTCTCGCAACGCGCGGCGATTGCCTTGGGCGAGTCAGCCTCGGTCGATGCGGCGCTGACCGAAATTCAATCCGTCGTCGATGGCAGCCGCCAGGCCGCGCTTGAGACCGAGCGCAAGGCCGCGAGCGTTCAGGCCGCGCATGGACGCTTTGCCCCGGCGGTCGATGCGGTCCTGTCCGGCGCCAGCCGCACCGCCGCGCATCTGTCGCAGGCCCGCGAGCAGGTCTCGGGGCTGATCGGCCTGTCCGAGCAGATCATCCAGCCCTCGGTCGCCCTAGGCGGCGATACCGCCGATGCGCCAATGATCGCCCTGGTTCAGGCAGGCGCGCGCCGGCTGGGCGAGGCGCTTGCCGGGGCTGTCAGCCGGGGTGAGATCACCATGCAGGGCCTGTTCGACCAGAGTTATCGGCCCATTGCCGACACCAATCCGCAGCAGATGCTGGCGCCCTATACGCTGCTGACGGACCGGTTGTTCCCGCCGGTGCAGGAAGAGATGCTGACCCGCGATCCGCGCATCGTGTTTTGCGCCGCCGTCGATCGCAACGGCTATCTGCCGACGCACAACCGCAAATTCGCGGCGCCACAAAGCGCGGATCCGGTCTGGAACGCCGCCCATTGCCGGAACCGGCGCCTCTTTGACGACCGCGTCGGTCTGGGTGCCGGGCGCAATACCGAAGCCTTTCTGATGCAGGTTTACCGACGCGATATGGGCGGCGGGAATTTCATGATGATGAAGGATCTCTCGGCCCCGATCACTGTTGGCGGGCGCCACTGGGGCGGGCTGCGCCTGGCCTATCGTTTTTAAGAACGGGCAGAAAAAACCGCCGCACGTCACGGGGACGGCGGCGGCAGTGGCGTGTCTGGGCGCGGGACAGGCGGCATCCCTTGGGGACGGATGCGGCAACGCGCGGGGAACAGACCGCAGGCAGTTCAGAAAGACAGCAGGGCGAACAGCCCCAGAAACAGCGCAGAGACACCCGCCAGATCCTCAATCAAGGTCATTTGCGACCGGACAACGATCTCTTTCACTTGGGCAATCATGGCGACCTCCGCTGCTTTGTTGCCCTATTGTTCTCATATTATTCGGCCGGCTGTAAAGAACTTTTTAAGAACATTAGTGAACTTTTTGCGATTACGCTTAGCCGACCCCGATCAGGCGGATCGCCCGATCCTGATCGAGCAACCACAAGAGCAGCCGCGCGGCCTGCCCCCGCGCGCCCTCCAGCGCCGGATCCGCCGTCAACAGCGCCCGCGCATCGCTTTGCGCCACCGCCATCAGCGCGGCCTGGCGTTCAAGATCGGCCACGCGAAACCGCGGCAGGCCTGATTGCGCCGTGCCGATCAGATCGCCCGCCCCACGCATCGCCAGATCCTCTTCGGCGATACGGAACCCGTCCTCTGTATCGCGGATGGTTTTCAGCCGCCGCTCGCCCGCCTCGCTCAGCGGCGCCTGATAGGCCAAGAGACAGGTCGATTCCGCCGCCCCCCGCCCGACCCTGCCACGCAACTGATGCAACTGCGCCAGACCGAAACTCTCGGCCCCCTCGATTCCCATG
>CALLZQ010000024.1 GCA_937858255.1 uncultured Tabrizicola sp. | reverse complement strand
CATCAAGCGTTCAGCATCTGGCGCCGAAACGATGGCATTGACCGCGCCATTGCGGGCCGCGACCCGGTCCAGATGTGCGGCCATCACCTCCGAGGGACGAATCTCCCCCGCCGCGATCAGGCGCGAAAGGTCGGTAGCCGAGTGGTCCATGAGGTTCATGAGCGGGGCTTTCGCAGGCTGGGGTCGGTTGCCGCAGGCGGCCATGGATTGCCGCGAATGGCAAGAGGCATCGGCGGGGTCTGTCCGAATACGGCATGCTCGCGTCGCGAATGCCCTGTCAAAGCCCTGAACTTCATGCCTATGTTTGGCAGCAGGAACGAAGAGGCGGGCAAGATGCAGGCAGAGCGGACAGAGGTGCTGGTGGTCGGGGCCGGGCAGGCCGGTATCGCGATGAGTGCGCATCTGACCCGGCTGAACATCCCGCATCTGGTGGTGGAGCGTGACCGGATTGCCGGGCGCTGGCGCTCGGCCCGCTGGGATTCGCTGGTGGCCAACGGCCCGGCTTGGCATGACCGCTTTCGGGGGATGGATTTCACCACCTGCGGCCCGGACGACTTTCCCGCAAAAGAGGATGTCCCCGATTATTTCGAGGCCTATGCCCGGATGATCGCGGCACCCGTGCGCTGCGGAGTCGAGGTGATCTCAGTCGTGCAGGGGGCGCAGGGGTTTCAGGTTGAAACCTCGGCGGGGCCGATCGCGGCCCGGGGGCTGGTCTCGGCCACCGGCCCGTTTCAAAAGCCGCTGGTGCCCGCCATTGTGCCGCAGACCCCGGGCCTGACCCAGATGCATTCCACCGCCTATCGCAACCCCGGGCAATTGCCCGAAGGGGCGGTGCTGGTGGTGGGGTCGGGTTCCTCTGGCACCCAGATCGCTGATGAGTTGAACCGGGCCGGTCGGGGGGTGTTTCTCTCGGTCGGTCCGCACGACCGCCCGATGCGCCGCTATCGCGGCAAGGATTTCGTCTGGTGGCTGGGCCAGCTTGGCAAATGGGATCTGGAGGCGCCGCATCCGGGGATGGAGCATGTGACCATCGCGGTCAGTGGCGCCTATGGCGGGCGCACCATCGAGTTCCGGGCGCTGGTGGCCGAGGGTCTGACCCTGCTGGGCCGGGTGGAGGGCTGTGTGGACGGCGTGCTGCGGCTTGCCGATGATCTGTCCCGCAATATCCATGCCGGAGATCGTTATCATCTGGCGCTGCTGGATGAGGCCGATGCCCATGTGGCACGGCTTGGCCTCGATCTGCCTCCCGAGCCGGGGGCGCGGGCGATCCCCCCTGATCCGCCCTGCCTGACGGATCCGATCCGCCATCTGGACCTGCGGGCCGAGCAGATCACCAGCATCATCTGGGCCACTGGATTTTCGCTCGATTACGGCTGGCTGGGGCTCGACGCCTTTGACGAAAAGGGGCGGCCAGACCATGACAAGGGTGTGTCGCGGCGTATTCCGGGCCTCTACTTCCTCGGCCTGCCCTGGCTCAGCCATCGTGGGTCGAGCTTTATCTGGGGCTGCTGGCGCGATGCCGGCCGGCTGGCCGAAGACATCGCCGCCCGTCGCACCAAGGACTGACCGGGCCGAGGCCCGCCTGACGAAAGGAAGACCGCAAGTGACCCATACCCGCTATCGCCCGTTCAATACCGGGAAAACCTATCCCGAGCAGCGGCTCGACAATGACCTGTGTCATATGGTGGCGACGCGGGGGGGGCCCGCAGGATCTCGACACCTCGGAAAACCTCGACAGCCATGACCCGGTCGCCCAGACTCACAAGGTGATGCAGAACATCCGCCAGTTGATCGAAGAGGCAGGGGGCAAGATGGAGCATCTGGTCAAGCTGGTGGTCTATCTGACCGATGTGCGGCACCGGGAGCCGGTCTACCGCACCATGGGCGAATATATCCGGGGCGTGCATCCGGTCTGTACCGGCCTGACGGGCGTGGCGCTGGCCCGTCCCGAATGGGTGGTTGAGATCGACGCGGCCGCGGGGTCCCCC
>CALLZQ010000023.1 GCA_937858255.1 uncultured Tabrizicola sp. | reverse complement strand
GGGCCAGCCCCAGCAGAAAGCCGTTTGCCGCGTCATGGCCGGGATGGGCAAGCGCCGGGCCGGCAAGGGCCGCGAGGGCGAGGGCGGGCGCGAGTTTTTTCATAGGGGCCTCCTTCAGCGGACCTTCACCGTGGTCAGTTCCTGACCATCCGGCGACATGACATGGGTTGAACAGGCCAAGCATGGATCGAAAGAGTGCAGGGTGCGCAAGATTTCGACCGGCTCTTCGGGGCGTTCCATCTTGGTATCCATCAGGCTGGCCTCGAAAGCGCCTATATTTCCGGCAGTATCGCGCGGGCTGCCGTTCCAGGTGGTCGGCACGACGCATTGGTAATTCTCGATCCGGCCATCCTTGATGCGGACCCAGTGCCCCAGTGCCCCACGCGGCGCCTCGGTCATGCCCACGCCCTTGGCCTCTTTCGGCCAGGTCGAGGGATCCCATTTGGCGATATTGGCGGTGGTCTCATCGCCATTGCGGATATTGGTCACCAGCTTGTCGAAGAAGTGCTTTTGCAGACGGCCGCAATATTCGCTCTCCAGTGCCCGGGCGGCGGTGCGGCCCAGCGTCGAGAACAGCGCGGTCAGCGGCAGGTTCATGTCGCGCAGCAGGCCATCGACCTGGTTCTTGATGTCTTCATGCCCCTTGGCATAGCCGACGACGTAGCGCGCCAGCGGCCCGACCTCCATCGCGTTGCCCTTCCAGCGCGGCGCCTTGATCCACGAATATTTCGCGGCCTCGTCCAACTCCTCAATGGCGGTGCGGGTGCCCTTGGCATTGGGACCGAGTTCGTATTTCGGTTCGGTCACGCCATCCCAGGGGTGCAGGCCCTTGCCCGGCTCGCCGTAGGTGTACCACGAGTGATCGACGAATTCCTGAACCTGCTCGGGATCGCGTGGATCGACGTCATGCACCTCATTGAGGTTGCCGTTGATGATCGCGCCGCGGGGCAGGTGCAGTTGCTCGGGCGAGAAATCGTTCGGGTTCTCGGGGATATCGCCATAGGCAAGGCAGGCCTTGGAGGACAGGCCGCCGCCATAGAGCCAGTTCTTGTAAAAGCCGCCGATCGCCTTGACGTCCGGCAGATAGACATTGGTGTTGAACTCGATGCACTTGTCGATGATCGACGAGACGAGGTTCAGCCGCTCCATGTTGATCGCGCCGACAGCGCCGGTCGAATGGACGTTGATCGGGCAGGGCACGCCGCCGACCAGCCAGTTCGGATGCGGGTTCTTGCCGCCAAAGATCGTGTGGACCTTGACGATCTCTTTTTGCAGGTCCAGCGCCTCGAGGTAATGGGTCGTCGCCATCAGATCGGCTTCGGGCGGCAGCAGGTAGGCCGGATTGTCCCAGTAACCGTTCTTGAACAGGCCAAGCTGCCCCGATTCCACGAACTTTTTCAGCCGGTTCTGCACGTCGCGGAAATAGCCGGGGCTGGACAGCGGATGGCTGGGGCTGACGGCCTGCTGCAACTCGCTGGTTGCCTTGGGGTCGGCACGCAGCGCATTGACCGGGTTCACCCAATCCAGCGCGTGCAGGTGATAGAAATGCACGACGTGATCGTGGATTTCGAGGTTCAACTGCATGATATTGCGGATCGAATTCGCATTCTCGGGGATGGTGATCCCCAGCGCATCCTCAACCGCCCGGACCGAGGTCAGCGCGTGGGTGCCGGTGCAGACCCCGCATATCCGCTCGGTAAAAGCCCAGGCGTCGCGCGGATCGCGGCCCTTGAGGATCACCTCAAGGCCGCGCCACATCGTGCCGGTGCTGACCGCGTTGCGGATGAAACCGTTCTCGTCCACGTTCACTTCGCAGCGCATGTGGCCTTCGATCCGCGTCACCGGATCGACGACGATCCGCTTGCCCGTGTTGTCGAGGTTGAAGCCGTTCGGCGTCACTCCCATGGCTTAACCCTCCACCTTGTCTTGTGTCTTTTTCTGTGCGCGTTTCAGCGCCGAGATCGCGGCATGAACTGCAATGGCCCCGCCGACGACGCCGGCGGCACCCATACCGATCTGGTCGGCATTGGCCTCGATGTCGAATTGCTTGATGTTGGTCAGGCGGTCGTAGAACGAGCCTTGATCCCAGAACCCATCCTCGGAACAGCCGATGCAGCCATGGCCCGACTGGATGGGGAAGCTGACGCCCTCATTCCAGCGCACAGTCGAACAGGCGTTGTAGGTGGTCGGCCCCTTGCAGCCCATCTTGTAGAGGCAATAGCCCTTACGGGCGTTTTCATCGTCCCAGGCCTCGACGAATTGCCCGGCATCGAAATGCGGCCGGCGATAGCATTTGTCATGGATACGCTGGCCGTAGAACATCGCCGGACGGCCCTGACGGTCCAGTTCAGGCAGGCGGTCAAAGGTCAGCATATAGGTGATGACGCCGGTCATCACCTCGGCAATGGGCGGGCAGCCCGGCACCTTGATGATCGGCTTGTCGAGGATGACCTTGTGGACCGGGGTGGCCCGGGTCGGGTTTGGCGCGGCGGCCTGCACACAGCCATAGCTGGCGCAGGCGCCCCAGCTGATGATGGCCTTGGCATGTTCGGCCGCATGGCGCAGTTGCTCGACAAAGGGCTTGCCGCCGATGATGCAATACATCCCGTCCTCGTTCAGCGGCGGGTTGCCCTCGACCGCGAGGATGTAATTGCCCTTGTATTTCTCGATGGTCTCTTGCAGCGCTGCCTCAGCCTGATGCCCGGCGGCGGCCATCAGCGTGTCGTCATAGTCGAGGCTGATCATCGACAGCACGACATCCTTGGCCAGCGGGTGGGCCGAGCGGATAAAGCTCTCGGAACAGCAGGTGCATTCCAGCCCGTGAACCCAGATGACCGGGGTGCGCGGCTTGGTTTCCATCGCATGCGCGATCTTGGGCACGAAGGACGGGCCAAGGCCAAGGGCCGCTGCCGTCAGCGAGCAATATTTCATGAAGCTGCGGCGGGTGATCCCCTGCCGGCGCATCACATCGTAAAAGGTTTCGATCTGTCCCAATCTGTCCTCCCTCTGGTGTCGCCCACGCAGCCGGGGCGAGTCCCCGCCTTTGGTATTCACTGGTATGCGGCGGGGGGCGCAGGGGCGCCAAAGGGAATTGGAAACTTTCTTTAACTTGATTTGTTTATGTTAATCAGTGTCTTAAGATGATTGCGGCGACGGGCGGCGGCAAGGATCTGACCGCTTTGCCGCCCGGGTGGTCAGTGGCTTTCCTGCCGCGCCGCAGCGATCAGCGCCTGTCCCAGCGCCAGCCCGCCGTCATTCGCGGGCGTGGTACGGTGGATCAGAACCGGCAGGCCAGACAGCGCCGCAACCGTCAGATCATGCAGCAGGGCATTCTGAAAGCAGCCGCCTGACAGCGCGACGGCGGCAGCCTCGCCGCGCGCGACCAGATCCCGCGCCGGGGCGGCAAAGGCCCGGGCGAGGGCGGTGTGAAATCCATGGGCGAGGGCCGCCACCGGGGTGCCGTCGCGCAGCCCCTGATGCAGGGCCGCAAACAGCGGGGCGGGGTCAATTTCACCACCAGACTGCGGCGGTGGCAGTGCGGCTGACCCGGATGGGGTGCGGGCAAGCCCCCCCAGCCGCATCGCCGCCTCTCCCTCATAGCCCTGCC
>CALLZQ010000022.1 GCA_937858255.1 uncultured Tabrizicola sp. | reverse complement strand
CGATGGGACTCTCAAAAACGATCTGGACCAACCCCACCGAATACCTGCGTGTGCAGCAGCCCGATGATCCGGTGCTGTTCTTTGCGCCGACGGTTGTGCAGGCGGCGGCGCGGCGGTTCATCGACGGCTTTCCCGGCATGGTGACCTATGCGGTCAAGTCGAATCCAACCGAGGCGATGATCGAGAACCTCTCGGCCGCCGGCGTGCGCGGCTATGACTGCGCCAGTGGTTTCGAGATCGACCTGATCCGCTGAAGCGCCCCCGATGCGGCGATCCATTACAACAATCCGGTGCGGGCGCGGCATGAGATCCTCTATGCCGTTGAGCGTGGGGTCAAAAGCTACAGCGTCGATTCCGCCTCGGAACTGGCCAAGCTGATCGAACTGGTCCCCGCCGAGGGCACCGAGATTTCGGTCCGTTTCAAATTGCCGGTGGCGGGCGCGGCCTATAACTTTGGCGCCAAATTCGGGGCGACCTCGGAATTGGCAAGCGATCTGCTGCGCACGGTGGCTGAGGCGGGTTTCATCCCCTCGATCACCTTCCACCCCGGGACGCAATGCACCGATCCCCACGCCTGGGAGGCCTATATTCGTGAGGCGGCCGAGATTGCCCGCCGCGCCGGCGTGACCATCGCCCGGCTGAATGTCGGCGGCGGCTTCCCCAACCACCGGCTGCATGGTGTGGTGCCGCAACTGGAAGAAACCTTCCAACTGATCGACCGCGTGACTGCCGAGGCCTTTGGCGAAAACCGCCCGCTTTTGATCTGCGAGCCGGGCCGCGCGATGTGTGGTGATGCCTTTACCCTGGCCGCCCGCGTCAAATCGGTGCGCGATGATGAGCATGTGTTCCTGAACGACGGGGTCTACGGTTCGTTGACCGAACTGCCGCTGATCGGGGTGATCGACCGGATGGAGGTGCTGTCCGCCGATGGTACGCCGCGCAGCGGTGAAATCCGCCCGCGGATCATCTTTGGCCCGACCTGCGATTCGGTCGACCGTCTGCCCGGGGACATTCCGCTGCCGGCCGATATTGCCGAGGGCGATTATGTGATTGTTCATGGCATGGGCGCCTATTCGGTCGTCACCAACTCGCGCTTTAACGGGTTTGGCGATCTGGGTCTGGCCACGGTGCTGTCGCTCAAGGTCTGACCCCACTTTCACGGCACGATTGCACACGCCCGGCAGCACCCTGCCGGGCGTGTTTGTTTCAAGGGCAAAATTCCCCGTTAATGCCGCAATTGTGCCTTTGCCATGGCCAAAGGCCCGGGCAAATTGGAAATGATCCGGAAACCCGGCGTTGGGATTTCTGGGCTAGGATTCCAAGGGCCGGTCTGACGGACGCCGCGTGATCCGACAGACCCGCCGTTTCGGGCAAGGGGGCTGCATGTCGGGCGCGTGGGGGAAAATCGCAGGGCGGGGGGCGCAGGGGCGCGCAGCGCCGGTTTGTGCGCCGTGCCCTCAGGGCGGGGGCATCACATGGCGCTGATTGACCGTCTCAGCCGATGGGTTCGCCGGCATCCGGTGGTCGAGACCAAGGGCACGGCCCCTGATGCCCGCCAACGCGGTCCGGTCGATCTGATCGTCATCCTCGATGGCACGATGTCCACGCTGGAGGCCGGGCAAGAGACCAATGCCGGGCAGGTCTTTCGGCTCTTGTCGGATGAGGGGCCGGGACCGGGGCGGCGCCTTTATTACGAACCGGGTTTGCAATGGGAAGGCTTGCGCCGCTGGGTCGATGTCGCCATCGGGCGCGGGATCAACCGGCAAATCCGCCGCGCCTATGGCTGGCTGGCCAATCGGTATCGCCCGGGCGACCGCATCTTTCTCTTTGGGTATTCGCGCGGCGCCTATCCGGTGCGCTCGCTGGCTGGGGCGATCGACCGGCTGGGACTTTTGCGCCACGATCAGGCGACCGAGCGGAATGTCCTCATGGCCTACCGGCATTACCAACTGGCGCCGAACAGCCATGCCGCCCGCGCCTTTTCCTATGAACTTTGCCATCTGGAATGCGAGATTCAGATGGTTGGCGTCTGGGATACGGTCAAGGCGCTGGGGTTCCGCATTCCCGGCCTCTGGCTCTGGACGGAAAAGGCCCATGCCTTTCACAACCACCACCTTGGCCCCTCGATCCGCCACGGCTTTCACGCCCTTGCCCATGATGAAACCCGTGTGATGTTCGAGCCAGTGCTGTGGGAATGCCCCGAGGGTTGGGAGGGCAACGTCGAGCAGGTCTGGTTCCGCGGCGCCCATGCCGATGTCGGCGGGCAGATCCGGGCCTGTGCCGCCGGCCGGCCCCTGTCGAACATCCCCCTCGTCTGGATGCTGGAACGGGCCGAGGCTTGCGGGCTGCCGCTGCCAGCCGGCTGGCGCGCACAATTCCCCTGTGACCCCGACGCTCCGATGGTTGGCACCTGGCGTAGTTGGGGCAAGATGTTCCTGATGCGCCGCCGCCGCCGCGTGGGAGGGGATCGAAGCGAAAAGCTGCACCCCTCGGTGCAGCAGCATATCCCTATGACCGAGGCGGTCACTTCGGCCTTGCGCAGCGGTTTGTCGCGTCGTTCAGTCTAGGCAAATGAGTTGCCAAAGGAACCGCCGATGCCGCGCCATGTCACCCTCGCCGCGACGCAATTCGCCTGCACATGGGATTTGCCCGCCAACCTCGACCGGGCCGAGGCGCTGATCCGGCAGGCCGCCGGGCAGGGGGCAGAGGTGATCCTGATACAGGAGCTGTTCGCGGCGCCGTATTTCTGCATCACCCAAGACCCGGCGCATTTCCGGCTGGCCGCCCCGGCAGCGGGGCATCCGGCCATCGCCCGTTTTGCCGATCTGGCGCGCGAATTGGGCGTGGTGCTGCCCTGTTCCTTTTTTGAAAAGGCCGGGCAGGCCTATTTCAACGCGGTTGCGATGATCGACGCCGGCGGGCAGGTGCTGGGCCTTTATCGCAAGAGCCACATCCCCCAAGGCCCGGGTTATGAGGAGAAATACTACTTTTCACCCGGCGATACCGGCTTTCGCGTCTGGGACACCGCCTTTGGCCGCATCGGTCTGGGCATCTGCTGGGACCAATGGTTCCCCGAGGCCGCCCGGGCCATGGCCCTGCAAGGGGCCGAGGTGCTGCTCTACCCTACGGCCATCGGGTCCGAGCCGATGGACCCGACCCATGACAGCCAACCGGCGTGGGAGGCGGTAATGCGCGGCCATGCGGCGGCCAACATCCTGCCGGTGGTCGCCTCAAACCGCATCGGGACCGAGAGTGCCGGCAACCGCGATCTGACCTTTTATGGCTCCAGCTTTATTGCCGGGCCGCAGGGCACGCTGCTGGCCAAGGCCCCGCGAGAGGGCGAGGCGGTGCTGACCGCGACTGTGGATCTGGAGGCAATCGCCGATCTGCGCGCCGGCTGGGGGCTGTTTCGTGACCGCAGGCCGGGCCTTTATGGCCCCTTGCAAGGTCTTGATGGTGCATGAAAAAGGGCCGCAGAAACCTGCGGCCCTTTTCAATTTTCGCCCCGATCAGCGGTGGCGCACATCCACATAATTGCGCTGCGCCTCACCAATGTAGAGCTGACGCGGGCGGCCGATCTTCTGGTTCTTTTCGCCGATCATTTCCTT
>CALLZQ010000021.1 GCA_937858255.1 uncultured Tabrizicola sp. | reverse complement strand
ACAAGACCTTTCCGCCGCCTTCGCCGATCAGGCGCTGTCCTGTGAGGCGCTGGGTTCGCCCTTCATGGGCCAGTTGATGTGCTGCCTGCCCGAACTGCTGCATCACGCGCCGAGGTTGTCGGCGCTTTATGCGGCCTGGCCGGGCGATCCGTCGTCGCGCGCCGCCTCGCTGCCGCTGCGGTTGGCGGGGGGGCTGCATGCGCTGGTGCGGGCGGAGCAGGCGTCGGCCCTGGCGCGGGCCTATCCGCCCGACCCTGTGGGGGAACTGGCGCCGGCACTGGCCGCGACGCTGGCGGCGCAGGATGGCTGGCTGTGCGACTGGGTGCAATCGCCGCCCCAGACCAATGAGGTCGGGCGCAGCGCGGTCTTGCTGGCGGCGGCGACCGCCTTGACCGCACGGCTGGGCTTGCCGCTGCACTTGTCGGAACTGGGGGCGAGCGCGGGGCTGAACCTCAACTTCGACCGCTATGCGATGCCGGTGGGTTCAGGCACGCTGGGTCAGGCGGGATCTGCGGTTGTGCTGACACCCGCCTGGGGTGGGGCCGCGCCCGAACTGTCCGGGCTGCGCATTGCCGGGCGGCGGGGCGTCGATCTGAACCCGCCCGATCCGCAGTCCGAGGGCGAGCGGCTCTTGGCCTATCTCTGGCCCGATCAGCCGGCGCGGCTGACGCGGCTGGCCGGCGCGTTGCGTATCGCGGCAGAGCATCCGGTGACGGTGGATCGCGGCGACGCAGCGGGTTGGCTGGAGGCGCGGCTGAACTCGCCCTGGCCGGGGGCCTGCCATCTGGTCTATCACACCATCGCACATCAATATTTTCCGTCTGAAACGCAGGCCCGTATCCGTCGGGCGATGGAGGCGGCGGGGGCGCGGGCAACCGCCGGGGCGCCGTTGGCCTGGCTGGGGATGGAGGCCGACAGCCTGCCTGGTGGGGCCGGGGTGACGTTGCGGTTTTGGCCCGGGGATCTGCGCCTGACGCTGGGGCGCGCCGGGTTTCACGGTCAATGGGTGGAATGGTCGGGGCTGGGCGAGGCTTCATTGCCGAGCGAGCCGTGACAGAGCGGGCGATATCCGGCCCCGAGTACCGCGACGATGGGTTCAGGGGTCAGCACCATCGCCCGCTGCGGCAAGGCGGTCTGGCGTAGAGAATAGCCGTCAAACCCCCAGTCCCAGAGTGCACCGTCCCAGAACAGGGCGCAGCCTTCGGGCGTGGCGATCATGGTGCCCGCCGGCAGATCGGCCAGCCTCGCCTCAAAGCAGCGCTTGCGCCCATCGGGGCCAAGGCGGGCGTCATGCAGTACCGCATCCAACGCCTGCGCGCGGGGCCGGTTTTCGGGAAGCGGACCAAGCGCCTTTTGCCACGCGGCGCAAAAGGCCAGATAATCCGCGCGGCGGCATTCGGCGCAGGGGCGGTGTCCGGCGGCCAGCGCCGTGGCCTCATCGAGGAAGAACAGTTCAGTATAGCGGTTCGGCGCCATCAGCGCGCGGGCAGGGCGGTCGCGGAAGGCAGTCAGGCAGCAAATCCAGGTCCGGTGGGCATGGTGGCGGCGGATCTGGCCGCTGGCATCATGCAGGATACCGCGATTGCCCATGAAGAGGCCGCGTGCCGGATTGGCGCGGATCTCGGAAAACGGGGTGACACGGTTCTGCAAGGGCATCTGAGAGGCTCTGCCGTGGCGCGGGGGGCTGTCAGCCCCCCGGGGCGATTGTCGAACGGATGAAGGGGTCAGCCGCGCATCCGGCCGCCATCATCCCAGAGCGGGGCGAGGTGGACACGGGCGGGGCGGCGCTCACCCAGAATTTCGATCTCACACTCAAGGCCGTCCTGCACCTGATCGGCGGGCAGAAAGCCCATGGCGACGGATTTGCCGGTCCAGTGGCTGAAGCCGCCCGAGGTGCAGTAGCCAACGACCGCGCCGTTCAGCCAGATCGGCTCCCACGCGACGACATCGGCATCGCCGGCCTCGACCACAAAGGAGACAAGGCGGCGCGCCGGGCCCTTGGCACGCTCGGCCTCGGCGGCAGCTTTGCCGATGAAATCCTTGTTCCAGCGGATGAATTTGTCGAGACCGGTTTCAGCAGGCGTGTAATCGGGGCTGAATTCGCGGCCCCAGCTGCCAAACCATTTGTCGAGCCGCAGCGACATCATCGCTCGCATGCCAAAGGGGCAGATGCCAAGGTCGGCACCGTGATGCATCAGCACGTCCCAGAGGTGACGCACCGACATGTGGTCGCAGAAAATCTCGAACCCAAGGTCGGCGGTATAGCTGACGCGCTGGACGATGCAATTGGCCATGCCGACTGTCAGGCGTTTCACATCCATGAAGCGGAAGGCCTCGGCCGAGACATCGGCGCGGGTGACGCGGGCGAGGAGTTCGCGCGCCTTGGGACCGGCGATCGTAAAGCCCGAGCGGCTGTCCGAGATGTTTTCCACTGTGACGCCGGGGGCGGCGTTTTGTTCGAACCAGCGGCCATGCCAGCCTTGGGCGCCATAGCTGGCGGTCAGCATGAATTCGGTTTCCGACAGGCAAGAGACGGTGAAATCACCGATGATCTTGCCGGAATGGGCGAGCATGGGGGTCAGTGACAGGCGGCCGGGTTTGGGGATGGCGCCCGCCATGATCCGGTTCAGCCAGTCGCGGGCGCCAGCGCCGGTGACGCGGTATTTGCCGAAGTTCTGCAATTCGTTGATGCCGACGCCATTGCGCAGGGCGTGGACCTCTTGCCGCGTCGCCTCCCATGCATTCGAGCGTTTGAAGCTGGGCGTTTCATAGCGGGGTTCGCCGGGAAGGGCGAAGTAATTGACCACTTCCAGCCCATATTGCTGGCCCCAGACGGCGTTCATCTGGTCAAACACCTGATACATCGGTGTGGTGCGGAAGGGGCGGGCAGCCGGGCGTTCCTCATTCGGATAGCTGACCGAGAAGCGCATCTGGTAGTTCTCGATCACCTTGGGCACGGTATAGCCGGGTGAGGTCCAGTTGCCAAAACGGCTGACGTCAAAGCCGCGCGGGTCGCGTTCGACTTCACCGTTGATCATCCATTGCGCAAGGGCAAGGCCCATGCCGCCCCCCTGAGAGAAGCCCGCCATCACGGCGCAGGCCGACCAGTAATTGCGCAGGCCCGGCACGGGGCCGATCAGCGGGTTGCCGTCGGGCGCAAAGGTGAAGGGGCCGTGGATCACCCGCTTGACCCCGGTGCGCTCCAGCACGGGAAAGCGGCGATAGGCGAAATTCACGCTGTCTTCGATCTTGTCGAATTGCTCATTCAGCAGTTCATGGCCGAAATTCCACGGCGTGCCGTCCACCGACCACGGCTCGCAGGGCTTTTCATAGAACCCGATGCACAGGCCGCGCCCCTCTTGGCGCAGATAGCTTTCGCCGCCCGGGTCCATCACATGCGGGAATTCGCGGCCCGACTTCAGGAATTCCATGATCTCGGGGATGTCGTCGGTGACGAGGTACTGGTGCGCCATCGGCAGAAGCGGCAGGTAGACCCCGGCCATCGCCCCCACCTCGCGCGCCCAGAGGCCGCCGGCATTGACCAGATGCTCGCAATGGATGGTGCCTTTTTCGGTGACGACCTCCCAGCCCTCGGGTGTGGGGTTGGTTTCCAGCACGCGGTTGTGCAGCACGATCTCGGCCCCGCCCATCCGGGCGGCCTTGGCATAGGCATGGGTGGTGCCCGAGGGGTCGAGGTGGCCATCGAGCGGGTCATAAAGCGCACCGATGATACCGTTCAGATTGACCATGCCATCGGTCAGCTTGTTGATTTCTTCCGGCCCGAGGATCTCGGTATCAAGGCCCATATAACGGTGCTTGGCGCGTTCCGCTTTCAGCATCTCGAACCGCGCCGGATTGTCTGCCAGCGTAATGCCGCCGACATGGTGCAACCCGCAGGACATGCCGGTGATCGCCTCAAGCTCTTTGTAGAGACGAATGGTATAGCCTTGCAGCGCCGCCATATTGGTGTCGCCATTCAGGGTGTGGAACCCGCCCGCCGCATGCCAGGTGGAGCCAGAGGTCAGTTCGCTGCGTTCGATCAGCATGACATCCGACCAACCCAGTTTGGTCAGGTGATACAGCACCGAACAGCCGACGACGCCGCCGCCGATGACGACCACGCGGGTATGGGTTTTCATGAGGCAACTCCCTGATGCGATCTGTTGCCACAGTCGCGCCGGCCCCGGCAGATGGCATGTCATTGCGCGACAGAAAATGTCGCTGGCGGTCAGTCGCTCTCCGGTCGGATGGGAAACCTATTCAGATGGATAAGTTCTTAAGTCGGTGTGATCTGCTAACCTCTGGCAGAACGATGGAAGAGTGACATAGCCTTATCATGATCGACCAAGCCCGTGACCTGAAGAGTTTCACCCTGCGTGCCTGGCTTTGGCGATCCTATGTCGGGGCGGCGTTGATCCCGTTGATGCTGATCGAACTCAGCTTTCTGGGGATCTACTGGGGCACCAGCGAATTTGTCTTTGACCGGGGCGCCGAGGCGGTGACGGGGCTTTCCACGCAATCGCTGAGCGACGCCACCCGGCGCGAGGCTGAAACCATCTCGGCGCGGCTTCAATCGGTGGCGGCCCTGACCGGGGTCTATGCACGCGAAACCGGTCGGGCGCTGGCCAGCCCGGCCGAGGTCAGCGCGGCGGAAAAGTCGCGACACAGCCTGTCACCCGAGGGGGTCTTTTATACGACACGCGACAATGGGGGATCGGCGGTATTTTACAGCGGCTTTCACCCGGTCGGACCCGCGCAGGAAGATAAGGTTTGGCGCACCGCGCGCCTCGACCCGATCATGAAGGATATCGTCGCCTCGGATCCGCTGATCACCCAAGTTTATCTGAACACTTGGGATAGTCTGAACCGGATCTATCCCTATTTCGATGTGCTGGATGTTTATGCCCCGAAAATGGATATCCCCAGCTATAATTTCTACTATGAGGCAGACCCCCAGCATAACCCCGAAGGCAAGGTGGTCTGGACCGACGCCTATATCGACCCGGCCGGTTCGGGCTGGATGGTTTCTGCCATCGCGCCGGTGATGGGCGAGACCCGGCTCGAGGCGGTGGTGGGCATTGATGTCACGGTCCGCACCATTGTCGATCAGGTGCTGAATATCGAGCTGGGCGGTGACGGTTATGCCATGCTGGTCGGGCGGGACGGCACCATTCTGGCAATGCCGCCCGAGGCCGAAGGCGATCTGAACCTGCCGCCATTGCTCGATCACGTCTATAGCGAGGCGATCTTGCAGGATACTTTCAAGCCCGCCGAATATAACCTGTTCCGGCGGGGCGATCTGGGGGCGCTGGCCATCGCCATGCAAGAAACCTCTTCCGGCTCGCTGACGGTCGATCTGGGCCGGCCGGTGATCGCGGCCTGGTCCACAGTGGCGGGAAGCGACTGGAAGCTGATCGCGATTGCCGGCGAGGAAAGCCTGTTGGCGGAAACCGTGGCCCTGCGCAGCACACTCTCTTCGGTCACACAGGGCATGACGGTGGCGCTGGTGTTTTTCTACGCCATCTTCTTCCTTGTTCTCTGGCGCCGCTCGGAAGTGATGAGCGAGGTGGTGGCGCGGCCTCTGACCGATCTTGAAAAGCAGATGGGGCGGATCGTCGAGGGCGAAGAGCCCCGTGCCGCCGAAAGCTCACCCGTGCAAGAGATCCAGCGCGCCAATGACCATCTGATCGACATGGCGGGCCGGCTGGCCGTGGCTGCCCGCAGCAAGTCGGCCTTCCTTGCCGCGATGAGCCATGAATTGCGCACGCCCCTGACCGCGATTTTCGGCCATGCCGAACTGTTGCGCATGTCCGAGGGCAAACCACTGGATCGCGACCGGATGGCCCATGTCGATGGCATTGCGCGCGCGGGTGATGATCTGCTGAAGCTGGTCGAGGGGGTGATCGACCTCAGTTCGCTGGAACAGGGAGAGGTCAGGGCGCGGATCAATGCGGTGCCGGTCACGCAGGTGGTCGGGCGGGCGCTGGCCGATATCGCCCCCCGGGCCAAGCGGGCGGGCCTGTCGCTGCATCACGAAATCGCGCCGGGCCTGCCGCCTGTCGCCACAGATCCGCAAATCGCGGGTCGCATCGTGATGCAGCTTTTGTCAAATGCGGTCGAATATAATCGGGCCGGCGGACAGATCATGCTGCGCTGCCAGCAGGCCGAACCGGGCTGGGTTACGATCTCGGTCGAGGATACCGGCGAGGGCATCGCGGAATCGATGCGTGACCGCCTGTTTGTGCCCTTTGAACGGCTGGGGCGCGAGCGCGGGGCCACGCCGGGCGCCGGCATCGGCCTGTCGATCAGTCAGCGGCTGGCGGCGCTGATGGGCGCGACGCTTGGCTTTACCTCAGAGGTCGGCCGCGGCACCACCTTTACCCTGCGCCTGCCAGCCGGCTAGGACAGCGGCTACAGCCGGCGGATACGCCCCGCCATATCGGTGATGGCGGCGACGATGCGGGTGCTGGCGGCATCGACCTGCTGCAACTCGCCCACCAGCGCCGCCGCCGATTGGGCCGCATTGCCCGAGGCCAGTCGCATCGTCTCGATATTGCCGTCTACCTCGTTCACGCGGGCCGAGGTATCGCTCATCCGCTGGGCGATGGCCGCCGTGACACGCTGCTGTTCATCGGCCGATGTCGCCAGCGAGGCGGCCATCTCGGAAACCTGCCGCACCGCTGCCGAAATCTCGCGGATCGCGGCGCCATTGGCCTGTACCGATTGCAACACCAGCCTGACCTCACCCCCGATGACATCGGTGGATTCGGTGGTACGCCCGGCCAGTTTGCGGATTTCCGAGGCGACAACGGCAAAGCCGCGTCCGGCCTCGCCGGCATGGGCGGCCTCTACCGCGGCATTGAGGGCCAGCAGATTGGTCCGGTTCGCCACATCGTTGATCAGATCGACCATGCCGCGAATCCGGTCGGCCACCCGCTCCAGATCGGTCAGGGCGGCCTCGGCCTGCGCGGTCTTTTCCGAGGCATCGCGCATCAGACCCGAGGTCGCCCGCACGCTTTGGGCAACATCCGAGATCGAGGCGGCAAGCTCTTCGACCGAGGAAGAGACCTCTTGCACATTTGCTGCCGCCTGTTGCGAACTGTCGCGGACCATATCGCTTTGCGCGCTGGTTTCTTCGGCCACAGCGGCGACGGATCGCACCGCTTCGCCTGCCCGCCCTGTCGCGGCATTGAGTGCGGTGCTTGCACCGTCAGCCTCGGTTTTCAGCCTTGTGCCCAACCGGACGACCGGCCGCAGCAACAGCCGTGCGACGACCAGCCCGACAAGGGCGATCACAACCGCCAGAACAGCCATCACACGCCAGGCGCTTTGTTCGGCGGCGAGCGCAGTGGCCAGAACCGTCTTGCGCGCGACCTCAGACACGAGGATCCACTCCGCCCCCGGCAGATCGAGAGGTTCGACGGCGGCAACCACCTCTATGCCCCTTTCGTTATGGGCAATGCGGGTGCCTTCGATCTGCGTGGCGATACTGTCGATCAGGGGACTGTCCAGCCTGTCGCCGATCCCGACGCCTTCGCTACCGGGGGGAATGGTGCGCAGCCCAAGGTCTTGGGCAAGCACATAGGCCCGGCGCTCGCCGTCCTGATCTGCCTGATCGCCATTGACGATGGCTTCGGCAAACGCCAGCGAGATCTGAAAAGCCAGCACCCCGCGAAAGCTGTCGCCCTGGCCCAGCGGGGTCAGCACAAAGGCCGCAGGTGCATTGAACGATGGCTCATAGGGTGAGAAATCGACAAGCAGCGTGCCGCCCGCGCCCTTCGCCTCGATCATCGCGACCGCTTCTCTGGCAAAGGCGCTGTCGCGATAGGGACCGGTCCTGAGAGAGGTGCCGAAATCAGGCTCTTTCATCACCGAATAGACGATCCGCGCCTCGGCCGGTTCGATCAGGAAAATATCGTGATAGCCGAACCGGTCATGGATTCCGCGCAGGAAGGGATGATGCACACGATGGGTCATCGAATAGCGCCCGCCGCCGGGGGCGTTGTCGGCATCCTGCCGATGGCCCTCGGGATGCGGGTTTGCCACCAGAAACAACTGGTTCAGCGTCAGCGCCACCGGGTCAAGATCGCGGACCCAGCGATCCATCGCGCCGGCATCGCTGTCCTTGGCACGGCTGTGGCGTTCCGACAGGATCGCCGTCAGCGCGGTCAGATCGGGGGCGATGGTGCCCACCTCGGTCACCACGAGGGCATCGGCGGCGAAAGCCTCGATGGCGCGCGTGATTTCCGGGGCAGTGGCCAACACCTCCATCCAGCCCATCTGCTCGGCGAGGTGGCCGGCAACCGCGTCGCGCTTGGCCTGACCTGCCACGGTGACAAGCTCTTCGGCGGCGCGCGTCGCCTCGGCCTTCCACCGCTCGATGCCAAAATAGCCCAAGAGGGCCAAAGGAATGAGACCCGCCGCCAGCAGCGCGCCTGTCACCTGAGTCCGAAAACGCATCCTTGCCCCGCGATCCCTTGCCTTTCGACCTGCAAACGGTCGAAAGGGCAGGGGATTTAGCCGCCGGACGGATAAGGCAGGCTGGCTTAGCGCTCGGGCATCAGTCCCTTTGGCGCAAAGCGCAGGACCAAGAGCAGGACGAGGCCCATGGTCATCAGGCGCATATGGGCAGCGCTGTCGATCAGATGCGATTTCAGCCAGCCCTCGCCCATCGGCGCGGTGATGATCTGCATCAGCCAAAGGCCCATGGGTTCCACCATCACCCAAAGCCACCAGATCAGGAACCCGCCAAGGACCGAGCCCCAGTTGTTGCCCGAGCCGCCGACGATCACCATCACCCAGATCAGGAAGGTAAAGCGCAGCGGGTTATAGGTGCCGGGGGTCAACTGGCTGTCCAGCGTGGTCATCATCGCGCCCGCCATGCCGATGACGGCGGAACCGATGATGAAGATTTGCAGATGCCGGCGGGTCACATCCTTGCCCATCGCCTCGGCCGCGACCTCATTGTCGCGGATGGCGCGCATCATCCGGCCCCAGGGCGATTTCAGCGCGGTTTCCGACAGCCAGATCACCGCCAGCAGCACGATCAGGAACAGCGCGCCATAGATCAGCTTGACGATGATGGACGAGGCCGTGGCCGGATCAAACCCCCAGCGGGCGGCCCAATCAAGGAACGAGGCGCTCTGCTGCAACTCGACCTCATAGGGCACGACCAGCGGGCGGGGGAGCTGGATCACGTTCTTGACGCCGCGCGCCAGCCAGTCCTCATTCTTCAGCACCGCGATAATGATTTCGGCAATGCCCAGCGTGGCGATGGCGAGGTAATCCGAGCGCAGGCCAAGCGCGGTCTTGCCGATGGCCCAGGCGGCAGCGGCGGCCAACAGGCCCCCCGCCGGCCAGGCCAGCAATACCGGCAGGCCCAGCCCGCCAAGGTTGCCCGCCGTGGCCGGGTCATTCGCCTCGCCCGCCATTACCGCGGGGTCAAAGACCATGCGAAACACGATCAGCCCGAGGATCAGCACCGCCGCCGCGCCAAGGTTGCGGCTGCGCCCCTTGGGCAGGCGCCGATAGGTCAGGATCGCCGCGCCGATGCTGGCCGCGCCAAGGACAAGGCCCAGCACGATCCCCGGCCCGCCCGCCGCCCATGCCCCCGGCACCGGCTGCGCCGAGACCAGCACCACCGCCAGCCCGCCAAGCGCGGTGAAGCCCATGGTCCCGGTCGAGAAGAGGCCCGCATAGCCCCATTGCATATTCACCCCCAAGGCCATGATCGCCGAGATCAGCGACATGTTGAGGATCGCGAGCGCGAGGTTCCAGCTCTGCATCGCGCCGGTCAGCAGGAACAGCGCCGCCACCGCCGCAAACAGCGCAAGGTTGCGCCCCATCGAATTGCCCTGACCCTTGGCCGTCATCTGTGCCCCGCTCATACCGATTTCCCCTTGAACAGACCCGTCGGCATGAACAGCAAGACGATGATCAGGATCGCAAAGCTGACCGCGAATTTATAGTCGGTGGACATGAGTTGCAGCAGCCCCTCGGGCGCCATGTCGGCGGGCACCAGATAGCCCACCACCTTTTTCCAGGCATATGTGACGGTCACCTCGGAAAAGGCGATGACAAAGCCGCCGGCGATGGCGCCCAGCGGGTTGCCAAGGCCGCCGACGATGGCCGCGGCAAAGATCGGCAGCAGCAGTTGGAAATAGGTGAAGGCCTTGAAGGATTTGTCGAGGCCATAGAGCGTGCCCGCCGTGGTGGCCAGCGCCGCCGCGATGATCCATGTCACCGCCACCACCCGGTCGGGGTTGATCCCCGACAACAGCGCCAGATCCTCATTATCGGCAAAGGCGCGCATCGACTTGCCGGTGCGGGTCTTTTGCAGGAACCAGAACAGCGCGGCGACGGCGATGATGGCCACGCCCACCGTCACGCCCTGGGTCGCCTTGATCGCCAGACCCTCTTGCAGCCCGGTCGCGGCCTTGAAATCGCCGGCGGTGATGATGAACCGCCCGCCATCGGCAAAGTTGATGTCCTGCACCCCGATGATGAAACGCGTGACGCCGTTCATGATGAACATCACCCCCAGCGAGACGATCACCAGAATGACTGGCGGCGCCTTGACCCGGCGGTAATAGCGGTAAATTCCCCGGGCAGTCGCCAACAGCAACCCCGCCGTCACCGCAATCCCGAAGGGCAGCGCCAACAGCGCCGTCGGCAGGGGGCCAAAGCTGATGCCCATCGACTGAAACCACCAGGTGAACAGGATCACCACCATGGTGCCAAAGGCCATGGTGTCACCATGGGCAAAGTTGGAAAACCGCAGGATGCCATAAATCAGCGTCGCCCCCAGCGCCCCCAGTGCCAGTTGCGCGCCATAGGCAAGCCCCGGCACGAAGACAAAGTTCAGAAAGGCCACAAGGGCATTCAGGATATCCATGCGTCAGCCTCCGTGGTGGCCGTGAAAGGGAAGGGGCGCGCCAAAGGCCGTGCTGGCTGTGATGATGGCGACCGCCAGCACGATAAAGACGGCGGCATAAAGGACGAATTTTCTGTTCTCATCATGCATCCCTCAGACCGCCCCGGTCGTTTTTCGAAGGGACTTGCCCCCGCGGCAGAGGTCCGGCGACACGCTGGCCCCCGCACCTCATTGCCCCCTCCATGGATCGCACATCCCTGCGAAGGCGATCACCCGGTCGCTGTTGGCATGGCTATCCTTGTAGTCGATCTGCCAGAGCAACTCGCCCCCCGCGCCGATGGTCAGAGTCTCATCCGCCGCACCGGTATCAAAGCTGATCGTCTCGGCGCCATTGCCCTCTGGCCTGCGCTCGGCGCTCCATGCGCCGCTGCCCGCGACGCTGACCTTTGCAGCGCTGCCCGCATCGGCGATCGTCAGGTCAAAGACTGCGTCCTGCTGATTGCCCGAGGGGAAAACCGCAAAGGCCGTCGTGCAGTGGCGCTGCGCTTCGGCCACGGCCATGCCCGTGCCAGACAGGACCGACAGCGCGACGGTCAAGGAAAGGCTGTACGTCATCCGCCTCAGCCCCCCAGAAAGCTGCGGCGCACCTCGGGGTCCGCCAGCAGCGCCTTGCCGGTATCGGTAAAGCGGTTGCCCCCCTGCACCAGAACATAGCCGCGATCCGCGATCTCGAGTGCCTGCCGCGCATTCTGCTCGACCATCAGGATCGAGATGCCGGTGCGCGCCACCTCAATGATCCGGTCAAAGAGTTCGTCCATCACAATGGGCGAGACCCCCGCTGTCGGCTCGTCCAGCATCAGAACCGTTGGCCGCGTCATCAGCGCTCGCCCCACGGCGACCTGCTGACGCTGCCCGCCCGACAATTCGCCCGCCGCCTGATGGCGCTTGTCCCGCAGGATCGGGAAGAGGTGATAGACCTGCTCCATCGTTTCCGAGATGTCGTCGCGCCGCAGAAACGCCCCCATCTCAAGGTTTTCCTCGACCGTCATCGAGGTAAAGATGTTGTGGGTCTGCGGGACAAAGGCCATGCCCTTGGCCACCCGGGCCTGCGGGGTCAACTGGGTGATATCCTCACCCGCCAACCGCACCGCGCCCATGCGCAGCTTCAGCATGCCGAAGACCGCCTTCATCGCCGTGGACTTGCCCGCGCCATTCGGCCCGACAATCACCGCGATCTGACCCTTCTCCACGGCAATCGTGCAGTCATGCAGGATATCCGCGCCGCCATAACCGCCGGTCATGGCCTCTCCGATCAGGAACGGCTCAGCCATGGGCGTGCTCCTCTTTGACCTTGTTCTTCAGGCCCGTGCCCAGATAGGCCTCGATCACCCGCTCGTCGTTCTTGACCTCATCCACGGTGCCCTCGGCCAGCACCTTGCCCTCGGCCATGCAGATCACCGGGTTGCACAGACGCGCGATGAAATCCATGTCATGCTCGATGACGCAGAAGGTGTAACTGCGCTCTTGGTTCAGGCGCACGATGGCATCGCCGATGGTGTTCAGCAGGGTCCGGTTCACCCCGGCGCCCACCTCGTCCAGAAAGACGATCTTGGCATCGACCATCATCGTCCGCCCCAGTTCCAACAGCTTTTTCTGCCCGCCCGAGATCTGGCTGGCCTTTTGATCTGCCAGATGGTCGATGGTCAGGAATTTCAGCACCTCATGCGCCTTGTCGCGCAGACGCTCTTCCTCGGCCCTGACGGCGCCGCGCCGGAACCACGCGTTCCACAGCGTCTCTCCCATCTGCGCGCCGGGCACCATCATCAGGTTTTCAAGGCAGGACATCGAACCGAATTCATGCGCGATCTGAAAGGTCCGCAGCAGCCCTTTGTGGAACAGCTCATGCGGCGGCAGGCCGGTGATATCCTCGCCGTTCATGCGGACCGCGCCGCTGGTCGGCGGCAACCGCCCGGCGATCACATTGAACAGCGTGGTCTTGCCGGCGCCGTTCGGGCCGATCAGCCCGGTGATCGAGCCGGTCGCAATTCTGAGGCTGGCCCCGTCAACGGCACGAAATCCGCCGAAATGGCGGTGGAGGTTCTGCACCTCGATCATGCGATGTTCCCCTGTCTGCCTTGTCCCCGGTGGTCAGGCCCCGGGGCGGCGCGGCTTATCTATGTGAGAGCGGCCCGGGTCAAGTCTCCGGGCCGCTGCCGTTACTGTTCCCAGCCGCTCAGCGGAACTGGATGGTTTCGTATTTGCCGCCCTTGACCTCGAACTGGCGGTAGCGGCCAGCGGATTCACCCGGCCCGATCAGTTCGACTGCCGAGGCACCTTCATAGTCGATGTCGGTGCCAGCCGCGATCAGTTCCAGCGCCTTGGCCAGTTCGCCCGGTTGGATCTTTTCGCCCGGTGCGTTGGCCACGTCCAGAACCTTGTCCTTGTAGACCTTGGGATCGGTCGAACCCGAGGCGGCCATGGCCAGCATGATCAGCGCGGCGGCGTCATAGCTTTCCATGGCGTAGGGCGAGGTCGCGTCAAAGCCGGCGGCCTTGGCCATCTCGGTCATGATGCCGGCACCAGCCGAATCCGATTGGGCGACCTGACCATACGAGCCGTCGAGCGCCGGGCCGATGGCTGCGGGCAGGTTGTCGCCGACCATGCCGCCCGGCAGACCGAAGGTCGAGAAGGCGCCGGTGTCGAGCGAGGCCTGGATGATGCCCTTGCCGCCCTGATCCAGATAGCCCGCCACGACCAGCAGGTCGCCGCCAGCAGCAGCCAGAGCCGCGACTTCGGCCGAATAGTCGGCCTTGCCGTCTTCGTGGCTGGCATTGATGGTCACGACGCCGCCCTTGGCGGTGAACGAGTTGGCAATCGCTTCGGCCAGACCCTTGCCATAGTCATTGTTGGTATAGGTCAGGGCGATCGACTTCACGCCCTTTTCCATCAGGATGTCTGCCATGACTTCGCCTTCACGCGCATCCGAGGGCGAGGTGCGGAAGAACAGGCCGTCATCCTCGGCACTGGTCAGCGCGGGCGAGGTGGCCGAGGGCGAGATCATCACGATGCCGTTCGGGCGGGCGACGTTTTGCAGAACAGCCCCGGTGACACCCGAGCAGTCGCCGCCGATGATACCCTTGACGCCATCGGCCGTGACCAGACGTTCGGCAGCAGCGGTTGCCGCCGCAGAGTCGACGCAGGTCGAGTCCGCGCGCACCGGGACAAAGGTGTTGCCAGCGGCGCCGCCAGCGGCATTCACTTCATTCATCGCCATTTCGGCGCCCGCAGCCATCGGCCCGGTCAGCGATTCAATCGGGCCGGTAAAGCCGATCAGGATACCCAGTTTGACTTCTTCGGCCGAGGCAGCACCGGCGATCAGCGCGGTGGCGGCCGAAGCGAGCAGCAGTTTTTTCATTCGTTGTCTCCCATGTTGGATCGTAATCCTGAGGCGAGCGTAGATTGCGTCCAGCGAAAAGGGAAGCCCTCACCTGATCGCGGCGGGCGGGGTTTCCTAGCGTCAACCAAGGGTTTTCGCGCGTTGGCACAGGCGTTAGCGCACCGGCTCATCCCGCGCGAGGCGGGCCGGATCGGCGCCATTGCGAAAGTGCCACCATTCGGCGGGATAGTTGCGAAACCCCTCGCGTTCCATCGCACGGCGCAGCAGGCTGCGGTTGCCGGTCGCCTCGGCGCCGACGAGGGCGCCCTTGGCCGACAGGGGCGAGAAGCAGTCAAAGGCCGTACCAAGGTCCAGCCCGGTTTCGGGGGTGCGGGTGGCAAAGGGCAGGGTGCAGTCGGTTGCGCTGGCGAAATCGGGGCGGGCAGGGGCCTCGCCCTTGCGGCGAAGACCGACGTCGACGGTATGGCCGATGGAATGACCCGACTGGCGGGCGATATAGCCCTGCGGGATCAGATCCGACCGCGAGAGGCCGGGAAAGAACACCTCTTGCGGTCCCGGCGTTTCCGGCGGGGTGTCGAGCGCAGGTTCCACCCCTTCGGGACGGGTGTCGGGGGGCGGGGTCCGGGCGGCCCAGTCGGCAAAGAACGCCACCGCCCGCAGCGGGCGATAACAATCGAAGACCACCAGGCCATAGCCCTGATCGGCCAGATGCGCCTCAACCCGGATCAGCGCCTCGGCGGTGGGGCGGGTCAACAGGCACTCGCCCGCCTCATAGCCCGGCACCGGCCCGCCGGTAAAGTTGAAGGCCCGGGCATAGCGGATATCCTGCGCGATTGCGGGCGCCAGATCGGACAGACGCACCAGCGGCGTATCCTCGGGGCGCGGGGATTCCGCCATGGCCAGCGTGGCCGGCATTGCAACCAGTGCGAGGGCCAGCCATGCGGCGGACCGGGCAGCCGCGCCGATCATTCCTTTTCCAGCCCGCCGATGGACACCCAGCCCTGCCGCGTGCCCCATGTCGTCAGGCAGACATCGCGGCTGCCGCCGCCCTTGTCGGGTTTGCGGCACCCCTCGACCAATAGGCCGCCGGTGCCCTCGGGGATCTGGAACAGGATCGGATAGGTAGTGCCGGGGCCCGAGCGGGCATTCATGTAGCCGTCCGAGACACCCATCTTGACGCGCCAGGTCTGGACCGGCGGCGCCGGTGCGCGGGGTGGGGCGGGTGTGCTGCCGCCGGGCGCGACGCCAATGCCCGCCCCGCCGGGTGAGGCGCCGATTCCAGTCCCCCCCGGTGCGACGCCAATGCCCGCCCCGCCGGGTGAGGCGGCGATGCCGCCGCTGTTCCCGCCATTGCCCAGCGAACCGGCCCCGCGCGCGATGTCGATGGCCTGCGCCCGCTGGGTGGCCGCGCCGGCAAAAACCGGGCAATCCCGATGCGCCTCGGCAAAGGCATGGAGCAGATCCTTATCCTCCAGCGCGCCGACACGCTGCCAGTCGCGCGCCGCCGCATCGCAGGGGTCAAAGCTGGGGGCAGGCGCCGCCGCGGGCGCTGCGCCCTCCAGCGGCGCGGCCCCGCGTGTCCCCGCCGCGTTCAGCACGAAATCCCCGGTCAACTCATCATAATAGGCGGGGCGCTGCTTGTGGTTCACGGTCTGGGCCAGCCCCTCGACCTCAGCCTTCAGGCTGCGGGCAATGCGCTGCATCGGCAGGCCCGGCGCCGACAGCAGGGGCAACAGCGCCCGGGTAAAGACCGAATTCGGGTTGCCATCGCCGGGGCCAAGGCTATCCAGCGCCGCCTGACCGGTGCAGGCGGAAAACAGGATAAAGGCCCCCTCGGGCGCCGTCACCGCCGCAAGACCGCGCACCCCGCCGGCCGAGCGGGTGCCCTGCCGGGGAAAGGGATTGTCACGGCAGGCGTCAAGGATCAGCACCATCACCCGCGCCCCCCGCGATTGCAGGGTAAAGAGGATGTCATCCACCGCCACGCTTTCGGCGGTCAGAAAGGCCTCATCTCCCGGGCGGGCCGGGGGGGCATCCACCGGCAAGAGGTAATTGCGCCCCGACACCTCGACCCCGTGGCCGGCGTAATAGAACAGCACCTCATCCCCCGGGGTGATCGCGGCAGCCAGATCCGACAGCGCCCGGGTCATGCGGCGGCGGTCGGCATCCTCGATCAGCGTGACCGACAGGCCAATCCCTTGCAGCGTGCCAGCAACCGCGCGGGCATCGTTGCGCGCCTTGGCCAGCACCGGCAGCGCCTGATAATTGTCATTGCCGATGATCAGCGCCAGCCGCGCCTCGGCCCGCGCGAATGAAGGCGCCAACAGCGCCAGAACGAGGCAGAGCGTCAGCCGGGCCACGAGAGGCAGCGCGCCGGTCCGGGACCAGAAAGCAACAGGCATTGCATCCCCCAATGCAACGGAACGCTGTTCAGCAGGCCCGTTTTATCCTGCCACGTCAACCGCTTTCAGCGCTGGGCGAGGATGTCTTGCGCCGCCGCCAGACCAGAGAGCCAGGCGCCATGCACT
>CALLZQ010000020.1 GCA_937858255.1 uncultured Tabrizicola sp. | reverse complement strand
ACTTGGCACGAAAACGCGCCACGGTCTTGCACATCGGGATTGCCGAGCGAGAGAGTGGTGAGCCGTGCAGGATTCGAACCTGCGACCCACTGATTAAAAGTCAGTTGCTCTACCAACTGAGCTAACGGCCCACATCTCTTCCAAGAACCTGTTTCAAGGCGGCTTTCGCGGCCCCGCAGGTCTTCGTCTGTCTTTTCCCGCCCGGTTTTTGCGTGCGCATCCGCGAGCAGGATCATGAAGGCCAGCTGATCGGATCGGTCGTTTTAACCGCCCGGCCAAGGGGCCGTCACAGGGGGCTTCTCTATAAATCCAGAAAGGGCGGGTCAAGGCCTAATCTTGTGAAAAATCTGGGCTCTGGAAAAAACCCGCATCCGGGCGTATATCGCGCGGCATGGACAGCGCGCAGATTCCCTCTGCCGGCCTGCACTTCATGAAGATGCACGGGCTTGGCAACGATTTCGTCGTGATCGACGCCCGGCAGGGCGACGATCCGGTCACGCCCGCGCTTGCGCGCGCGCTGGGGGACCGCAATCGCGGGGTTGGATTCGACCAGCTGGCGGTGATCCGCAACGATGCCGGGGTGGATTTCGGGCTTGAATTCTGGAATTCCGATGGAACCCGTGCCGGTGCCTGCGGCAATGCCACGCGCTGCGTGTCGGACTGGATGATGCGCCGGCTGGACAAGGATTCGGTGGTGCTGCGCACCGCGCGTGGCACATTGGCGGCGCAGCGGCGCGCGGACGGGCTTGTCAGCGTGAACATGGGCGCGCCGCTTTTCGACTGGGCGCAGATCCCGCTTGCGCGCGCCATGGAAACCGCCCACCTGCCGCTTGAGGGCGATCCGGTCGCCATCGGCATGGGCAACCCGCATTGCGTGTTCTTCGTGCCCGATGCCGAGGCCGTCGATGTCGCCGGGCGCGGGGCCCGGATCGAGAACGACCCGCTTTTCCCCGAGGCGACCAATGTCGAGTTTGCCAGCCTCACCGGCCCCGACCGGCTGCGCATGCGCGTCTGGGAACGCGGGGCGGGCATCACGCTTGCCTGCGGCTCGGGGACATGCGCGACGGCGGTGGCCGCGCATCTGCGCGGGCTGACCGGGCGGCAGGTGGTGGTGGATGTCGATGGCGGCACGCTCTGGATCGACTGGCGCGAGGACGGGGTGTGGATGACCGGCCCGGTCGCCCATGTCTTCGACGGGGTTCTGACCCCGGAATTCCTGGCCCGCACATGAACGTCAAACCGCCCGTTTTCGCCACGCTCGGCTGCCGCCTCAATGCCTATGAGACCGAAGCGATGAAAGAGCTGTCGGCCGCGGCCGGGCTTGAGAACGCCGTGGTCGTGAACACCTGCGCCGTGACCGCCGAGGCCGTGCGCAAGGCCAAGCAGGAGATCCGCCGCCTGTCGCGCGAAAACCCCGGCGCCGCGATCATCGTCACCGGCTGCGCCGCCCAGACCGAGCCCGAGACCTTTGCCGCGATGCCCGAAGTGACGCGCGTCATCGGCAACCACGAGAAGATGCAGGCCGAGACATGGACCGGACTGCGCACGCCCGACCTGATCGGCGAGACCGAGAAGGTCCGCGTCGACGACATCATGTCGGTGCGCGAGACCGCCGGCCACCTGATCGACGGGTTCGGCCGGCACCGGGCTTATGTGCAGGTGCAGAACGGATGCGATCACCGCTGCACCTTCTGCATCATCCCCTTCGGGCGGGGCAATTCGCGCTCGGTCCCCGCGGGTGTCGTGGTCGAGCAGATCAAGAGGCTGGTCGGACGCGGGTTCAACGAGGTGGTGCTGACCGGGGTCGACCTGACCTCATGGGGCGCCGATCTG
>CALLZQ010000019.1 GCA_937858255.1 uncultured Tabrizicola sp. | reverse complement strand
GATGCGGTGAATCTTGATCGGCGGGGTATCCTTGGCGAAATCCGGCGGCAATTTCAGCAGCGGGGTTTCCGGGCCAAGCACGCCCGAGCAGTCCACCACCTCAACCCCGCCCGAGGCCAACAGGCCCGCAAGGCTGGTCAGTAGGTTCGCAGCATTCATCCTCTTCTCCCTGGAATGCGGGCGCATCCTCGCCCTGTCGATTCAGTCTAGACAGATATAGATGCAAATGCAAATATCCAATGCGCCGGAGGAGATCAATAAATGTCCGACCGTTTTGACGCCGTGATTGTCGGCGCTGGCCATAATGCGCTGGCGGCAGCCTTGCACCTTGCGGCAAAGGGTTGGCGCGTCGGGGTTTTTGAACGGGCGCCCGTGGCGGGTGGCGCCGTCAAGACCGGGGAATACACCCTGCCGGGCTTTCGCCACGACTGGGCAGCGATGAACCTGTCTCTCTTCGCCGGATCGCCCTTTTTCAGGCAATACGGGGCCGAGCTTTCGCGCTGCGGGGCTGAATTTGTGCCTGTTGCACAGCCCTTTGCCAGTGCCTTTCCTGATGGGCGCTGGTGCGGCGTCTCCACCGATGCAACGGCAACCGCCGCGCGGATAGCGGGGTTTTCCGCGGCTGATGGCGCGACATGGTCCACGCTGAACCAAGGTTTCGGGGCCGAGGCGCCGCACCTCTTCGGCCTTTTGGGCAGCCCGGCGCAATTTCGTGCATTTGCACGTTTCATATTCAAAATACTTCGCGCCAAAGGCATCGGTGGCAGCCTAGATACTGCGCGGTTCCTGCTGCAATCGCCGCGGCAATGGCTGGAGCAAAGTTTCGAATCGCCCGAGGTGCGCGCCATGCTGGGCGCGTGGGGGATGCATCTGGATTTCGCCCCCGATGTCGCGGGCGGCGCCCTGTTTCCCTATCTCGAGGGGATGGCGGGGCAAGCCTTTGGCATGGCGCTTGGCAAGGGCGGGGCCGACACGATCATCAGGGCGCTGGTCACCGCCATCACCGCGCGGGGCGGGGTGGTCGAGACTGGGGCCGAAGTGATGCGGATCACCCGCGATGGCACGCGCGCCACCGGCATCGAACTGGCGGATGGACGGCGCGTGGCTGCGACCCGGGCGGTCATCGCTGGAGTCGCACCCGGGGCGCTGACACGGATGACGGGCGCCACAACCGCCGGGTTTGACCGCGCGATGATCCGGTACAGCCATGCGCCCGGGACAATGATGATTCACCTCGCGCTTGACGGCCTGCCCGATTGGGCAGCCGGGCCGGAACTGCGCGATTTCGCCTATGTTCATCTGGCGCCAAGCCTTGATCAGATGGCGCGCACCTATGTGCAGGCGCAGGCGGGGCTGCTGCCGGATGAGCCGGTTCTGGTGGTGGGCCAACCCACCGGACAGGACCCCAGCCGCGCACCCGAGGGCAAGCATATCCTCTGGCTACAGGTCCGCATGGCACCGGGCGTTATCCGCGGCGATGCCGCCGGGCAGATCACGGCAACCGACTGGGCAGAGGCCGCCGAGCCCTTTGCGGAAAGGGCGCTGTCGATCCTTGAGCGTTATGCCCCGGGCACGCGGGGGCGGATCCTTGGCCGCCGCATCGTCACGCCCTTGGATCTCGAGGCGGACAACCCCAACCTTGTCGGCGGCGATCAGGTTTGCGGCAGTCACCATCTGGCGCAGCACTTCTTGTTCCGCCCCGCACGGGGCCACGCCGACGGGTCCACGCCGCTGGCAAACTTGCACCTGACCGGGGCCGCCGTCTGGCCCGGGGCGGGCACCGGCGCGGGCGCCGGTTACCTCTTGGCCCAAAAACTGGCCGGGCACTGACAACAAAGACAAAAGCCAACCAAACCAACAGGGTGAATCATGACACTTTCCCGACGCTCTCTCTTGAAATTATCCGCCGCCAGCATCGCCGTCAGCGGCTTTGCCCTGCCGCTGCGCGCGCAGGCGATTGATGAGCTGGTGATCGCCTATAACGTCAACCTGCCGGCCTGGGACCCGACCGTCGGCCCCTCGGCGGTGAATCCGACGATCCAAGGCATCTACCAGTCGGTCTTTGACCAGTACATCCTGCAACAGCCCGATCTGAAACCCGCCCCCGGTATTCTGACCGAATGGGGCTGGAATGACGACAAGACGCAGGTGTGGATGACCGTGCGTGAGGGTGTGACCTGGCATGACGGCAGCCCGCTGACCGCCGAGGATGTGGCCTGGAGCCTTGCGCGCGTCGCCAATCCCGAGACCGGCAGCCCGATCCAGTTTGTCTGGGGCACACTGGCCAATCACCGGGTCGAGGGGAACAAGGTCATCGCCGATGTGGCGCAGTTCGATCCGACGATCTTCAAATGGATGTATTTCCTGACCGGCTATGTCCTGCCCAAAGCCTATTACGAAAAGGTCGGGGCCGAGGGCTTTGAGGCCGCCCCCATCGGCTCTGGCCCCTATATGGTCGAAAAGTTTGAACGCAACGCCTTTGTCCGGCTGAAGGCCAATGAGAACTACTGGGGTGGCGCGCCCGAGTTCAAGACGGTGACGATCAAGTTCGTGACCGATGCCGCCGCCCGCGTGGCCGAGGTGGAATCGGGCAATGCCCATGTCACGCTTGAGGTGCCCTATGAGGAATATGACCGGCTCAAGGCCAGCCTGACCGGCGTGGCCGCGCCGGTCTCGGATATCGGGATGATCTTCCTCAATGATATCGAGGTGATGACCGATCCGAACGTGCGCAAGGCCGCTGTGCTTGCCATCGACAAGCAGGCGATCATCGACCGGCTGCTGGGCGGCTACGGCGTCAAGATCGACACGCTGCAAACCCCGGAATACGATGCCTATGACGCTGCGGTTTCGGTGGCCTATGACCCGGCCAAGGCGACCGAGCTGCTGGCCGCCTCGGGCTATGGCCCGGACAATCCGGTCAAGTTCAAGATCCAGACCACCAAGGGCTTCAAGCCCAAGGATTATGAGATGATTCAGGCCATCGTTGGCCTGTGGCGCAAGGTCGGGATCGAGGCCGAAATCGAGGTCTATGAGATCGCCAAGCATTACGAGTTGCGCGCCGCCGACCAGCTTGCCCCGGCCGCCTTCTACAACTGGGGCAATTCGGTGGGCGATCCGACCACCTCGACCGGCTTTGCCATGTTCGGACCCAGCCCGCATTCGGTCTGGGATGGCGAGGATCTGATCGGCATGATCGGCCCACTGTGGGGCGAAAAGGATGAGGCCGCACGTATTGCCGGCTGGAAGGCAGTCGATGCCTATATCGCCGAAAACGCGCTGGTGATCCCGCTCTTGCAATACGTTCAGCCGATCCTTTCGGCGCCGGGGGTGGTGGTGACACCGCATGCCTCGGGGGCGCTGTTGCCGCATCTGATGAAGCGCGCCTGATCTGCATCGGTGGGGGCCGGTT
>CALLZQ010000018.1 GCA_937858255.1 uncultured Tabrizicola sp. | reverse complement strand
CCCGCAGCAGCGGCAGGTTCTGGCGGCTGAGCGCCATCAGCACCGGGCGGTCGGTGCTGGCCATAGCGATCTCCCAGGCCTCGGCGGTTTCCACCGCATCGCAGGGGCGCAGCACCGTCAGGTTCGGAATCGCCCGCAGCGAGGCGATGATTTCCACCGGCTGATGGGTCGGCCCATCCTCCCCCAGGCCGATCGAGTCGTGAGTCATGACAAAGACCGTCGGCACCCCCATCAATGCCGCAAGGCGGATTGACGGGCGGCAGTAATCGGCAAAGGCAAGGAAAGTGCCCCCATAGGGCCGGAACAGGCCCGAAAGCGCGATACCGTTCATCGCCGCCGCCATGCCATGTTCACGCACGCCGTAATGTAGATAACTGCCACGGAAATTCTGCGGGGTGACGGAGATCTGCCCCTTGGACTTGGTCAGGTTCGACCCGGTCAGGTCAGCCGATCCGCCGATGGTAAAAGGCAGGGCGGTATTGACCACGCCCAAAGCCATTTCACTGGCCTTGCGGGTGGCGACCTTGGGCTTGTCGGCCAAAAGCTGCGCCTTGTAGGCTGTCATCGCAGCGGTCAGGGGCGCCATGTCCTGCGCGATGCAGGCGGCCAAGGCGCTGGCTTGCGGCTGGCTCGCGCAGCGGTTCTCCCAGACACGCCGCGCCTCGGCCCCACGCGCGGCCACACGGCGCCAGGCGGCGTAGACATTCTCGGGGATCTCAAAAGGCGCGTGGTTCCAGCCCAGATGGGCGCGTGCCGCCTCAATTTCGGCCGCGCCAAGGGGCGCGCCGTGAACATCATGCCCGCCCTGCTTGTTCGGCGCGCCAAAGCCGATCACGGTGCGGCAGGCGATCATGCTGGGGCGCGGGTCGGCCTTGGCAGCGGCAATCGCATCGGCAATCTCGGTCGGTGTATGGCCATCACAGGCCAGCACATGCCAGCCCGCCGCCGCAAACCGCGCCATCTGGTCGGTCGAGGTAGCAATCTCAGTATCGCCGTCAATGGTGATCTTGTTGTCATCCCAAAGGACGATCAGATGCCCAAGGCCCAGATGCCCGGCGAGATCAATCGCCTCATGGCTGATCCCCTCCATCAGGCAGCCGTCACCGGCAATGACATAGACGTTGTGGTCGATCAGATCGCCAAAGCGGGCATGGCCCAACCGCTCGGAAATCGCCATGCCGACCGCCGTGGCGATGCCCTGACCCAAGGGGCCGGTCGTGACCTCAATGCCCTTGGCATGGCCATATTCCGGGTGGCCTGCCGTCCGCGCGCCAAGCTGGCGAAAGGCGCGGATCTGCTCCATCCCCATGTCGTCATAACCCAAGAGGTGATGGATCGCATAAAGCAGCATCGACCCATGCCCCGCCGACAACACAAAACGGTCGCGGTTGGCCCAGTCCGGCGCCGCAGGGTCCAGCGTCACGAACCGGTTGAACAGCACGGTCGCCACATCGGCCATGCCCATCGGCATGCCCGGGTGCCCGGAATTCGCCGCCTGCACCGCATCCATGGCAAGCGCGCGCACAGCATTAGCCATCGTCCGCTCATCAGCGGCCGTCATTTGAACCGTCATGTCTTGCTCCTGTCAGGCGCGCATCTTGCGCGCGTTGCTCACCAGCCGCTCGATCAGCGGCGTCAGGATCAGTTGCATCGCCAGATCCTGCTTGTTGCCGGGGATGACGATAGAGTTGGCCCGGCTCATCCAAGAGCCATGGATCATCGAGGTCAGATAGGGGAAATCGATCCCGCGCGGGTTCTTGAAGCGGATGACGACAAGGCTTTCATCCGGCGTCGGGATCCAGCGGGCGATAAAGGGGTTCGAGGTATCGACCACCGGCACCCGCTGAAAGTTGATGTCGGTTTCGGTGAATTGTGGGCAGATGCAATGCACATAGGCGTGCATCCGGCGCAGGATGGTATCCGTCACCGCCTCGGTCGAATAGCCGCGCGCGGCGCGGTCGCGGTGGATCTTTTGCGTCCATTCGAGGTTGATCACCGGCACCACCCCGATCTTCAGATCGGCCAGCTTGGCCAGATTGACCTCATCATTCACCACGGCGCCGTGCAGCCCCTCATAAAACAGCAGATCGGCGCTGTCCTCAAAGGGGGCCCAGGCGGTGAATTCGCCCGGCGGCACGCCGTGCCGTTCCGCCTCGCCCGCGTCGTGGACGTAATGGCGTGTACGGCCCTTGCCGGTCTCGCCAAACTCGCGGAAAACGCGCTGCAATTCGCCCAGTTCGTTAGCCTCAAAGGAGAAATGAGAGAAGTTGCTTTCCCCTTCGGCGGCACGCTTGGCCAGCTCGGCGCGCATCTCGGCGCGGTTGTAGCGGTGAAAGGCATCGCCCTCGATCGAGACGGCGCTGATCCCCTCGCGCCGGAAGATCTGGTCGAAAGTTGCCTTGACGGTCGAGGTGCCGGCGCCGCTTGATCCGGTGACAGAGATGATCGGGTACTTCTTGCTCATATCTTATCCCCTGAAGAGGCCGCGCTTGTTGAACAGCGCCGAGGTTTCCTGGCTGGGCAGGTCGAAATAGGTGGCCACGCGGGCGACCTTGTTGGCGCTGCCAAAAACAAAGGGGGTGCGGGCATGCAGGCTGACCGGCACCGCGTCGAGGATCGGATCGACGCCGTCGGTCGCAGCGCCCCCCGCGCGGTCAATCAAGAAGGCAATCGGCGCGCATTCATAGACCAGCCGCAGGCGGCCCTTTTCATAGCCCTTACGCTCATCCGCAGGGTACAGAAAGATGCCGCCGCGGGTCAGGATGCGGTGGGTTTCCGCCACCAGCGAGGCGATCCAGCGCATGTTGAAATTGCGCCCGGCAGGGCCATCGGCGCCGGCCACCCGGTCATCGACATAGGCCCGGATCGGCGCGGGCCAGTGCCGGTAATTCGAGGCATTGATCGCGTACTCATTCGATTCCGGCGGCACCGGCGAAACCTGCCCGATATGGTGAAACCGGTGGGTTTCAGGGTCGAGGACATATTTCTCGACACCCGCGCCAAAGCTGACCACCAGACAACATTGCGGGCCAAAGATCGCATATCCGGCGGCCCGCATCTGATGCCCGGGGCGCAGAAAACTCGCCTCGGCGGTGTCGGCGGCGTCATGAATGGCAAAGATGGTGCCGATCGACACATTGGTGTCGATATTCGACGATCCGTCCAGCGGGTCGATGGCCAGGGCCAGGGTGCCCTCGGGGTTCAGCAAAACCGCGTCATCCTGCTCTTCCGAGGCGTAGTGGCGCACGTCGCCATCGGCCAAAGCCATGCGAAACGCATCATCCGCGATCACGTCCAGCGCCTTTTGCGCATCGCCATCGCTGTTGGTGCCGCGCGCCGCGCCCAGATGCTCGTCGATACCGCCCCGGGCGATGCGCGCCGCAATCTCGGCGCAAACCCCGGCAAGGCGATCCACCGTGCGCAACAGCGCCGGATCTGTCCCCGCGGGGGCTGTTGTCAGATGGGTCGGCACGATGATCCTCCTTCACCAGCGAACCTGTGGCGAAACAGTTGCGTCAGGTTGAGATTTAATGAAATGTAAAAATCAGATATCAGCTTTCAGGAAAATCTAAAATGATCCGGCTGGATGCGCTGACACTCAAGCAACTCCGCGCGTTGCAAGCGGTTGCGGCACAGGGGTCGCTGACATCGGCGGCAGAGGTATTGGGGCTGACGACACCAGCAATTCACAGTCAGATCAAAAACTTGGAGCAGGCTGTCGGGGCACCGATGCTGATCCGTGCCAGTGATCACGGGCGGATGCAACTGACCGAGGAAGGCGCGGAAATGCTGCGTGCGGCCAACCGGATTCAGGGCATCCTGTCGCAGGCGGCCTTGCAGATTCAGGCGCGGTTCCACGGGCGCGTGGGTCATGTGACGCTCTCGGTGGTTTCGACTGCCAAATATGTCGCGCCGCGTCTGGCGCGGATGCTGAACGACCGCTGCCCCGAGATTGACATTGCCCTGCGTGTCGGCAACCGCGAGGCGGTGATTGCCGATCTGGATCAGGGGCGCTGCCAGATTGCGGTGATGGGGCGCCCGCCGCGCGCTCCGGCGGTCGATGCTCTGCCCTTGGGGCCACATCCGCATGGGGTGGTGCTGCCCCCTGATCATCCGCTGGCGCAGGGCGATGGCTTTGACCCCTCGCTCTTGGTGCGCGAAACCTTCCTCTCACGCGAACCGGGCTCGGGTACGCGGACCTTGATGCAGCGGTTTCTGGATCGGCTGGAAGAGGGCCATGCCACGCGCATCATCGAGATGGATTCGAATGAGACGATCAAGCAGGCGGTGCTGGCGGGGCTTGGCCTCGCCTTTCTGTCGCTGCACACGGTGCATGAGGAATTGGCGCAGGGGCGGCTGGCGCTGCTGCGCGGGCCACATCTGCCGGTGATGCGGCATTGGTATCTGGTCACGCCGCGCCATGCCCCGCCCGGCCCGCCGGCGCAGCGTATCGCGCGCGAGATCGTCGATCTGAACGGGGTCTATCTGCCCAAGGGGCCGGGGCTGACCGGTCTTAGCGGGTGAGGCTGGCGTAGAGGCGCGGCAGGCGTTCGGGCAGCCGCTCGACCCGTTCCAGCACCTGCTCGTTGCGCGGGCCAAAGATCCGCTGCGCATAGCTATCCGCCCGCGGATCGAGGGTCAGGCAGAAGGGGGTAATGCCGGCCTGCACAGCGGCCTCGACGGCCTGACGGGTATCTTGCCGCAGATACAGGGGGTCGCGCACATCGACATCCGCCGGGGCACCATCTGTCAAGACCAGCAGCAGCTTGCGCGCGGCGCGGATACGCCCCAGATGCGCGCTCGCATGGCGGATCGCCGCGCCCATCCGGGTCGACAGCCGCCCCTCGGCGCCGCAGAGCCGTGCCTTGGCCAGATCGGCCCAAGGCTGATCGAAATCCTTGAAACGGTTGTAGAACACATTCTCACGCCCGTCCGAGCAAAAGCCGTGAATGGCAAAGCGGTCGCCCACGCGGTCAACCGCCTCGGCCAGCAATACGGTGGCAGATTTGGTCAGGTCCAGCACGGTCTGGCCGCCCCCTGCCGGATCATTGGTCGATTCCGACAGGTCGAGCAGCACCAGCACCGCCGTATCCCGGTTGCGGCGCAAGACGCGCTGCATCACCCTTGGGTCAGGCTGACGACGCAGGCGCGTGTCGATCGCCGCCGCCACGACGGCATTGAGGTCCAGATCGTCGCCATCCTCTAACTTGCGGATGCGCTGGATCCCTTGGGGCCGCAGCGCCTCGATCAGATGGCGCAGACGTTCCATCACCTGCCGGTGTTCGGTCAGAACCTTTGCGGCCAGCGCCGGATCGCCCGGCCGCACCCGCTGTTCGCGCACCGTGGCCCAGGCGGGGCGCAGCATGTGCAGCCGGTGGTCGAATTCAGGGTAGCTTACGGGCGGGGCCAGCGGCGCCTTGCCCTCGCGGGCATTGAAACTGTTACCGTCGTCGTCGAACAGTTCTGCCGCCTGAACCCAGATTTCCTGTGCATCCTCGCCGGCGGTTTCGACCTCGACCTCATTCACCATTTCCGAGACCGAAACATAGCGACGGGTCTGAGGGGGGGCACTGGCAGCGGCAGACCATTCCAGCTCCTCAAACGCCCAGAGGATGCGGTTGTCGCAGCGATAGGGGCATGAGGGGCGGTCACGATGCG
>CALLZQ010000017.1 GCA_937858255.1 uncultured Tabrizicola sp. | reverse complement strand
GGCCCTCTCTCGTTCGGGGGTGAATTTCGGCCGCCTCCAGGCCCGCCGGGCCCTTGGGTTGGGGCTCGGCGCCTCTGGAGCCCCCCGATCAACGCCACGCCGTCGCCCGCCGCTTCCGCCTCAACCGCTTTGCCACCGGCCACCTCATCGATGAGGAAGGCACCGGCAGCCAGCATAACCTGCACTGACTGTTATGATTCTTGCCAACCAGCAGCACCAAGCCATGCCGTCGGATGCCTCCGGCGGGGATATTTTCAGACAGAAAATGAGTGCGCTTTGCCCATTTTCTGTCCTTAAATATCCCGGGGTGAGCGCGCAGCGCGAGGGGCAGCGCCCCTTCACGCCGATCCGGAAAGAGAGCCTTAGATGCGTCTGACCTGTCCTCATTGCGGCCCGCGCGACCGGCGCGAATTCTACTATTACGGCGCGGCTGATTACCTGAACCGCCCCGCCCCCGCTGCCCCTGCGCAGGCTTGGGACGACTACCTGCACAACCGCGATAACCCGGCTGGCGTGACGCAAGACCTCTGGTATCATGAACAGGGCTGCACGGCATGGCTCAAGGTCACCCGCAACACCGTCACCCATGAAATCCTTGCGGTCGAAGCTGTGGCCGGGGGTGTAAAATGAGGATCGACGGCAAGGGCAAGATCGACCGCACCCGCCCGCTGACCTTCAGCTTCGACGGGGTGAAATATCCGGGCTACAAGGGCGATACGCTTGCCTCGGCGCTGATCGCCAATGATGTCCGCCTTGTCGGGCGCAGTTTCAAATACCACCGTCCGCGGGGCATCCTGACCGCTGGCGCCGAAGAGCCGAATGCCTTGGTCGAGGTGGTCGGCCCCGCGAATGTCACCCCCAATACCCGCGCCACGGTGCAGGAACTGTTCGAGGGGCTGGAGGCGCGCAGCCAGAACCGCTGGCCTTCGCTGAAATGGGATATGATGGAGGTCAACGACCTCGCCTCGCCCTTCCTGTCGGCGGGCTTTTACTACAAGACCTTCATGTGGCCGCGCCGCTTTTGGGAGGGGCTTTATGAGCCGCTGATCCGCCGCGCCGCCGGTCTGGGCCGCCTCTCGGGCAAGCATGACGAGGGGACATATGAAAAGGCCTGGGCGCATTGTGATCTGTTGATCATTGGTGCCGGGCCGACCGGGCTTGCCGCCGCGCTGGCGGCGGGGCGGGCCGGGGCCGATGTGATCCTGGCCGATGAGCAGGCGGAAATGGGCGGGCGCCTCTTGTCCGAGGCCGCCTTGCCCGAATGGAGCGCCGAGACACTGGCCGAACTGGCCAGCCTGCCGAATGTTCGCCTGATGAGCCGCACGACTGTTACCGGCGCCTATGACGACGGCACCTTTGGCGCGCTGGAGCGGGTGGGCCTGCACCGCCGCCCGCGCCCCAACCTGCCGCGCGAATGTTTCTGGCGCATCGTTGCCCGCCGCGCCATTCTTGCCGCCGGCGCGCTGGAGCGGCCCATCGCATTCGCCGGCAATGACCGGCCCGGGGTGATGATGGCCTCGGCGCTGCCCGCCTATCTGAACCGCTATGGCGTCGTTCCCGGGCGGTCCGTCACGCTGTTTGCCAATAACGACAGTGCCCGCACCGCCGCCCGTGCCCTGATCTCTGCCGGGGTGCCGGTCACCGCGATTATCGACAGCCGCCCCGATGCCCCGGATGAACCCGGCACCATGGTTCACAAGGGGGCGGTCGTCACCGGCACGCGCGGTCGCCTTGGTCTGCGCCAGATCACCCTGATGCAGAATGGGCAGGAAACCCGGATCGAGACCGATTGTCTGGGCATGTCAGGCGGCTGGAACCCCTCGGTTCACCTGACCTGCCATATGAACGGTCGTCCCCGCTGGTCCGAGGATCTGGCGGCCTTTGTCCCGTCAGAGGGCGCGGTGCCGGGTCTGATCGCGGCGGGTGCCGCCAATGGCACCTTCTCGACCCAGGGGTGCCTCTCGGCCGGTCTGGCGGCAGCGCAGACCAGCCTTGAGGCGCTGGGCCGCACCATGCCTCAGATCCGCCTGCCCGAGGCTGAGGATGGCGCCTATGCCATCGCCCCGCTCTGGGCGGTGCCGGGCAAGCGCCGCGCCTGGCTCGATTTTGCCAATGACGTCACCGTCAAGGATGTGGTGCTGTCGGCGCAGGAAGGCTTCCGCTCGGTCGAGCATATGAAGCGCTATACCACACAGGGTATGGCCCCGGATCAGGGCAAGAACTCGAATGTCGCGGCGCTGGCGGTTCTGGCCGATGCGACAGGGCGCGGCATTCGTGAAACCGGCACCACCACCTTCCGCCCGCCCTATACGCCCGTCTCTATTGCCGCGATGGGGGCAGGGGGCCGGGCCGAGGGCTTTGCCCCGCAACGCTTCCTGACCTCGGATCAGGCCAGCCGCGACCGTGGCGCCCCGATGATCGAGGCCGGGATGTGGTATCGTCCCAGCTATTTCCCCAAACCCGGCGAAACCTCGTGGCGCGAGGCGTGCGACCGGGAGGTGCAGATGGTGCGCGGCGCTGTCGGCATCGCGGATGTCTCGACCCTTGGCAAGATCGACATTCAGGGCGCCGATGCCGGACGTTTTCTTGATTTCGTCTATACCAACACCTTCTCGACTCTGCCGGTGGGCCGCGTGCGCTATGGGCTGATGCTGCGCGAAGACGGTCATGTGCTGGATGATGGCACCACCGCGCGTCTGGCCGAAAATCATTGGCTGATGACCACCACCACGGCGGCCGCCGGTCTGGTCATGCGGCATCTCGATTTCGTGCATCAGGCGTTTTGCGCAACCTGGGATGTCCGCTTTATTTCGGTCACCGAGGCCTGGGCACAATTCGCCGTGGCCGGTCCCCGGGCGCGTGACCTCTTGACCAGTGCCTTGGGCCGCGCGCCGGGCCTGCCCTTCATGGGCGTGACCGATGTCACCATACAGGGCGTGCAGGGGCGGCTTTTCCGTATCTCTTTCTCGGGCGAAGAGGGCTATGAGATTGCCGTTCCCACCCGCTATGGCGAGGCGCTGTTCCGCGACCTGACGGCCCGGGCCGAAACCATGGGCGGCGGGCTTTACGGGATGGAGGCGCTGAACGTTCTGCGCATCGAAAAGGGCTTTATCACCCATGCCGAGATCCATGGCCGCACCACGGCCTTTGACATCGGCATGGAGAAGATGGTCAGCGCCACGAAAGATTGCATCGGCAAGGCGGCGGCTGCCCGCCCCGGTATGATCGGTCCGGCACGCCAGCAGCTTGTCGGGCTGAAGCCCTTGTCCGATAGCCCGCTGACGGCGGGGGCGCATCTCTTCGCCCAAACGGTCGATCTGACGCGCGAAAATTCGGCCGGCTATGTCACCTCGGTCTGCTATTCGCCGACGCTCGCCAGCCATCTGGCGCTGGGGTTCCTTGCCAATGGCCGCGCCCGCCATGGCGAGACCATCCGCCTTGTCGACCGTCTGCGCGGCGTGGATGTGCTGTGCCAGGTGACAGATCCCGTTTTCCACGATCCGCAGGGGGAAAAGCTCCGTGCCTGACCTGATCGCCAAACCTGCCCTCGGGCTTGCCCCCATTACCCGTGCCGGCACCACGCTGGCCGAGGCTGACTGGACGGCGGTTTTCTCTCTCGCCCCTTTCCCGGGGCTAGAGAAGAAACTGAATGCCGGGCTGAAACCGCTGGGCCTCAGCTTTCCCAAACCCGGCACCTGGGCCGAAAAATCGGGCCTGCGCCTCGCCTGGACGGGCCGCGATCAGGCGTTCCTGATCGGCGGCCCCCCGCCACAGGGCCTGCCCGCCGCCGTGACCGACCAATCCGACGCCTGGGTGACGCTGACCCTGAGCGGCCCTCAGGCGCGCGCGGCCCTTGCCCGACTTGTACCGCTCGATTTGCGCAGCGCCACTGCCGGGCAGGTCGCCCGAACCGCGCTGAACCACCTGCCGCTGATCCTGATCACCGAGGCGCCGGATGCCTATCGTCTGATGACCTTCCGCTCGATGGCGCGGACGGCCTGGCATGAACTTGACGAGACGCTGAGCCGGATCGAGGCGCGGATTTCCGCCTCCTGAGTATTGCGCGTCTGCGCTGAGGTATCATGGGGGGCAGCCAGCCCCCCACACATCGCGCCTTACCAGTGGCCGACGCTGGCCATGCTGGCCCAAGGCTCTTGCGGCGCCTGCGCGGCGCCCTTTTGCAACAACTCGATCGACACATTGTCCGGGCTGCGCACAAAGGCCATCCGCCCGTCGCGCGGCGGGCGGTTGATCACCACACCGTTTGCCTGCAAATGCGCGCAGGTGGCATAGATGTCATCCACCTCATAGGCCAGATGACCGAAATGCCGGCTGTCCGAGGGCAGGCCGTCATCCCCATCCCAGTTATAGGTCAGTTCCACCGGGCATTCCGGCTGGCCGGGCGGGGCCATGAACACCAGCGTGAAACGCCCGCCCTCATTGTCATAGCGCCGGGTCTCTTCCAGCCCCAGCAGGCGATAGAACGCCATGCTCTTTTCCAGATCCAGCACCCGAACCATGGTGTGCAGATATTTGATGCCCATCGGATTTCTCCCTTTCGCGATCAGGCGATCTTAGTGCCGGCGGCGGGAAAGGATAGGGGGCGCGGTCAGAATGAGGACTGGATACGCAGGCCGAGCCCCAGCGACTGCCCGGTATAGCGGCTGATGTTCGAGCGGGTCCGCCGGGCCTCAAGCGACAGGACCGGCTCAAAACCCATCAGGCCAAGTCCGGGCAAGGACAAATCGACCGAGGCGGAAAAAGTCAGATCCTGCCGCCCGGTATCGTTGAAGGCGCCGTTGAAATAGACCGGATAATCCCGGGCGGTGACGCCTAGGGCGGCCTGAAGCCCCATGCCCGCCACAGGCCGGGCGCGGGCATAGCGCAGGCTGGCCGCCATGCGGGTATTGCGCTGGTTGGCATCGTCGGAAAAGGTTCGGGAGAGATCGACGCTGAACGCCAGACTGTCACCCGAGGCTAATCGCTGCTCGATACCGGCATCGAGTGACACTGCGGTGGCGGGCGGCGAGGCTCCGGCCTGCCACTGACGCTCTAGCGCAAAGCCAATTCGGCTGATCCGGTCGGCGCCATGGGCGGTGGTCAGCGCCAGATCTGCCTGCATCCGGTCGCCATAGTGACTGCCGCCTTGCCAGATCCGCCCCAGCGTCAGGGCACCGCGCAGGCTTTGCGCCTCTGACAGCGTGAAGGTGCGGGCCAGAAACACATCCGCTGCGGCGGTGGCGAAATCGCCGGTGCGGGCGGCGGGCGCCTGGGCGCGAGCCCGATCCGACAGCGTGACGCCGCGATAGAACAGCCGCAGCCCCGCCTCGGGGGGGGCCGCCGCACTGCCGGCCAGCCGATAGCGCGCGCCAAGGCTGATCTGCGCCTCGACCCCCGGCAGGGCGCGGGTCGCCCCATCGAAATAAAACCATGTCGGGCGGCCATCCACCCGCAGCATCGCATCCTCGGCGCCTTGATTGACATTGTCCGAAGGGCGTATCGACAGCCCAAGATCATAGCGCAGCCGGCTTGCAGCGCGCAGCCGCTGAAAGTCGCGGATGGCCAGACGGCGGGCGCCTTTCCCCGGTGCGGCCCCATAGGCGCGGCGGGTCCAATATTTGGCGATCTCGGGATGGCCGCTCTCAAAGGCCGCGC
>CALLZQ010000016.1 GCA_937858255.1 uncultured Tabrizicola sp. | reverse complement strand
GCATCGCCAAGGTTGAAACCGCCGACCGGCTGGAGGCGGCGATTTCCCGGCTGGACCGGGAACCGGCCCCCGATATTGTGCTGCTGGACCTGAACCTTCCCGATGTCGACGGGCTGGACGGGCTGATCCGGCTGAAATCGGTGGCGGGGACCGCGCCGGTGGTGGTCGTGTCCTCGCTGGCCGATAACCGGGTGATCGGCGCCGCGCTCAAGGCCGGGGCGGCGGGTTTCGTGCCAAAGCACAGCCACCGCGACGTGTTCCGCGCCGCCTTTGAGGCGATCCGTCAGGGGAAATCTTATGTGCCCGAGGGCTTTACCCCCTCAAACGATCCGAATTCGCCTGCCTCGCAAAAGGAAGAGGCGATTGCCCGGCTGTCGCTGTTGACCCGTCAGCAGGCGCGCATCCTGCAACTGATCTGCGAGGGGATGCTGAACAAACAGATCGCCTATGACCTGTCGATTGCCGAAACCACGGTCAAGGCGCATGTGACGGCGATCATGCGCAAGCTGGGGGTGCAAAGCCGTACGCAGGCCGTGCTGATGGCGCGGGGCGCCAGCTTTGAAAGCCTGATGCCCGAGAATGAGTGACCCGACCCGTCGTCAGGGCGGGGGGCGTGGCGAGTGATGCCTTGCGGAGAGGGGCCGCAAACTTTGCTTGCCCGGGCGGGGGCGGCGGGCGTAGCCTGTCGCTCCTTGAGGGAGGACAGTCATGGACGATGCATGGGATGGGGGGCCCGGCATGTCTTATCAACCAGAGCGGCCGCCGGCCCCGGATGCGGGGCTTGGCGCCTTGCGATTTGTGGCCACGGCCTCGGTGCCGGCCGATGATCCCGATTGCGCCGGGCAGCTTTGTGCTGCGCTGGGGCCGGGGCCTTTTGCCAAGGTGTTTCTGTTCGTCTCGCCCGAGGCGGATCTGGCGCAACTGACGGCGGCGATTTCGGCCTGTTTTGACCCCGGGATGGTGGTCGGCTGTACCACGGCGGGCGAGATTTCGGGGCAGGGCTATACCGAGGGCGAGGTGGTGGCCGTTGGCCTGCCAGAGGCGGATTTCATTGCCGACAGCATTCTGGTGCCCGATCTGACACGCATTGCCGCGCAGGATCTGATTGGCGAGCTGATCCGCCGCCGCGCGGCGCTTCAGGCCGTTCAGCCCGAATGGGAGGGCGAATTCGCCTTTCTCTTGGTCGATGGTCTGTCCACGCGCG
>CALLZQ010000015.1 GCA_937858255.1 uncultured Tabrizicola sp. | reverse complement strand
GGGGCGTATTTGGTCGGCGCCTTGAAGAGGCCGGCGAGCATTGCCGCCTCGGCGGGGGCGACCTCATTGGCGGATTTGCCGAAATAACGCTGCGCGGCTGCCTCGAAGCCCCGCGCGCCCGCGCCCAGATAGGCCCGGTTGAGGTAGATCGTCAGGATTTCTTCCTTGGTGTATTTCACCTCCATCGCGAGGGCGAAGGGGATTTCCTTGACCTTGCGCCAGACGCCGCCACCCCGGCAATCCTGCTCGTAATCGGCCTCGGATTTCCACTGTTTAGGGTCATAGGCCACCCCAAGGCAGAGCAGTTTCGCGACCTGCTGCGTGATGGTCGAGCCACCGTTGCCCGACAGCGGCCCGCGCCCCTCGGACAGGTTGATGCGGATGGCCGAGGCGATGCCGCGCGGCGAGATGCCGAAATGGCTGTAAAAGCGCTTGTCCTCGGTCGCGACAACGGCGTTGTGCAGATAGGGAGAGACATGTTCAGCGGTAATTTGCCCGCCAAAGGTCTCGCCGCGCCAGGCAAAGACCTGCCCCTCGCGGTCGAGCATGGTGACAGAGCCGCGCGCCCGCCCATCCAGCAGGGCCGTCACCTCGGGCAGCTGGCTGTAGAAGTAGAAGGTTGCAAGGCCAAGGACGATGGCCACCACCGCGCCGACGCGCCAGGTGACTCCCCAGATGACACGCCAGATCAGCCGCCACAGCCCCACGATCAGCCCGACCACCAGCCCGTGTTTGCGCGGCGCGCGGCGAGGTGCGGGTTTGCGGGGCGAACCCTTGCCCGATCCGCCCCCGCTTGCGGCTTTGGCTGCCGCCGGTTTGCGCGCGCCATAGCGCCGGTCCGCCACCAGCGGTTTGTTGCCATTACCCGAGGATGCCATGCCCGCTACCCGACTTCTGCCCAGATCGTTCACTGTCTTTTGACAGAGTCTATCGCGAAGACCAGCCGTTGTGGAGACCGGGCGCCGGCGATTCGAGTGCAAATTTCGCCTGTTATTTGGGCGATTACCGGAATAAGTGCAAAAATTGTGCATTTCTCCGGGAGTGTGGGCGGCTTTCCGCCTTGGTTTTCTTGTTCTGCACCTGCGAAAGGCCCCTTCCTAGGCGCAAGGGCCCACCCCGGGCCCCCTGTGCAAGAAGGGGAAGACCGTGAAACTCATCATCGCAGCAATCAAGCCGTTCAAGCTCGAGGAGGTGCGCGAGGCGCTGACCACCATCGGCGTGCGCGGCATGATGGTCACTGAAATCAAGGGCTTTGGCAGCCAGTCGGGCCATACCGAAATCTACCGTGGCGCCGAATACGCCGTGAACTTCGTGCCGAAGGTCCGGCTGGAGGTCGTGGTCAGCGACAGCCTTGCCGAAGCGGTGGTGGATACCATCCGCAAGACCGCCAAGACCGACAAGATCGGCGACGGCAAGATCTTTGTGCTGGATGTGAGCCACGCTGTCCGCGTGCGCACCGGCGAAACCAACGACGACGCGCTGTAAGCGACCTGGGGAAGGGGAAGAGTCAGATGAAGAATGCAGTGAAATTTTCGGGGCTGACGGCGCTGGGCGCCTCGCTCTTTGCCGGGCTGCCGGCCTGGGCCCAAGAGGCCGCCGCCACGACTGCCGAGGCCGCGACCGAGGCAGCCGCACCGATCGTCGACAAGGGCGATGTGGCCTGGATGATGACGGCGACGCTCTTGGTGCTGTTCATGATCGTGCCGGGTCTGGCGCTGTTCTATGGCGGTCTGGTCCGTACCAAGAACATGCTGTCGGTGCTGATGCAGACCACTGTCATCGCCGCCATCGCCATGGTGATCTGGGTTGTCTATGGCTATTCGATGTCCTTCGGCGGCGGCACCTCGCCCTATTGGGGCGGCTTTGGCAAGGTGTTCCTGGCCGGTGTGACGCCCGACTCGCTGGCGGCGACCTTCTCTGACGGGATCATGATCCCCGAATATGTGTTCATCGCCTTCCAAATGACCTTTGCCGCCATCACCCCGGCGCTGATCATCGGCGGCTTTGCCGAGCGCATCAAGTTCAGCGCGGTGATCCTGTTCGTGATCCTGTGGCTGACCTTCTCGTACTTCCCGATCGCCCGGATCGCGGCGACATGGGCCTCCAGATAGGCGGAGAAGGGCGCGGGGGC
>CALLZQ010000014.1 GCA_937858255.1 uncultured Tabrizicola sp. | reverse complement strand
AGGTCGCGCGGCTGACCCCACCCGCGCCCACGGACCTCGGGCCGAACGAGGAGGAGCTGCGGCTTGCGGAACTCGAGCGCCGCCGCATCGCGGAGGCCGAGGCGCGGGCCGAACGCATCGCCTCGCCCATGATCGCGTTTTCCGGGATGGGGGCAGGGACCGACCAAGAGAACAGCATTGAGGCCGCGCGCCTGAATGAAGACGAAGCCTTCGTCCGCGCAGGTGCGCGGCCCGCTCCGGTGACGCGGGCCGAAGTGATCGTGAACCCCGGCAACACCGTCGTGCAAGGCACGATGATCCAGGCCGTGACCGAGACGGCGCTGGACAGCACGCTGCCCGGCGCAATCCGTGCCATCGTCTCCGAGGACGTCCATTCCTTCGACGGCACGCGCGTCCTGATCCCGCGCGGCGCGCGTCTCGTCGGCCGCTATCGCTCCGATGTGGCGCTCGCGCAGTCGCGCGTCATGGTGGCCTGGGACCGCATCATCCTGCCAGACAACCAGACCGTGGAAATCAGCGCCTTTGGCGGGGACGAGCTCGGGCGCACCGGCACCACCGGCTTCGTCGACACCCGCTTTGCTCAGCGTTTCGGTTCAGCGGCGCTGATCTCGCTCATCGGTGCGCTGCCCGCGGCTGCCGCCGGACAAATCGAGGATGAGGCCGCGGCCGACATCGCGAGCGACGTCGGCACGGACCTGCGCGATAGCACCCAAAGCGTGATGCAGGACTATCTGGCGATCCGCCCCGTGATCCATGTCGATCAGGGCACCCGGATCACGGTCATGGTCGACCGCGATCTGGAGATCTTCTGACATGGCGGCAAGTTATCTCGAAGCCTCGCTCGACCGGCTGGGCGCGCCCGTCCAGCGGGACGACACGATCGAGATCTGCATTAACCCGGATGGTCGGGTCTGGGGCGAGTTCCAGGGCGATCATTTCATGCGCGGTCTCGGCACGCCGTTGACCCAGACCGAGATCAAGGACCTCGGCAACCAGATCGCCTCGGCCGCCTCGACCACGCTCAGCACCAAGAAGCCCATCGTCTCGGTCTCGATCCTCTACCGCGACCGCCCGATCCGGGCACAGGTGATCCAGCCGCCGGCCGTCGAGGGCGGGTTCTCGATCTCGCTGCGGTTCTTCTCCTCTCTGCCGCTGGAGGCGATCAGGCTTGGCTTCCTTTATGGCAAGGAGCGCAGCCTCGAAGGCCTGCGCCGGGAACGCAACGCCGCGCTGCGCGATGTGGTGGCCTCCGGCGACATCAACGCCGCCCTGCGGTTCTGCGTCGAGAACAAGCTCAACATGATTGTCTCAGGCGGCACCTCGACCGGCAAGACGGTCGCGGCGCGCAAGATCCTCTCGCTGATCCCGCCCGAAGAACGGATCATTACCATCGAGGAGGCAGCCGAACTGCGGCCCGAGCAGCCAAATGCCGTGACGCTGATCGCCGACCGTGACACCGAGGCCCGCAGCGCGGATGTGCTTTTGGCCTCGACCTTGCGCATGCGGCCCGACCGGATTGTGCTGGGCGAGGTCCGTGGCCGCGAGGCCATGACCTTCCTCGAGGCGATCAACACTGGGCACGGCGGCTCGCTGACCACGCTGCATGCCGAGACCCCGCAACTCGCAGTCCGCCGCCTCGCCATTGCCGCGCTGAAGACCGATGTGCCGATGACCTATACCGACATGGTCGACTATATCGAGGGGTCGATGGACGTGATCATCCAGGCTGGGCGCCACGATGGCGCGCGCGGCATCACCGAATTCTTCCTGCCGCGGCAGGCAAGGCATCCAGACCAGAACACGGGTCAGACCGAGGGCGCTGCGCGCCCCGCTGTCGCGGCCGAATGAACCGAAAGGAACTTCCGATGCGCAAAATCACCCTCGCCGCAGTTGTCACCCTGCTGGCCGCTCCCCTCGCGGCCCAGACCGCGCCTCAGGTCACGAACGATCTCACCGTGACCATGTCGCCCCAGCAATACCGGATATGCAATGACCGGCCGGCGCGGCCGACATGGATGGACGAGGTCCACCCGCGCGAGACCTACAAGGCGCTGACGCTGATGGACCTCTATGAACTGCGTGCATGGGAACAGATTGCCGAGACGGGCAACTGCGGCTGCGACGTCCGCTTCCCGGCATGGGAAGAAGCCTCGGATGAATTTGATGAAAGGTATCTCCTCGCCTCAGCTGCGGAACACACAGCAGCGCAGCGGGACATCAGGCGGCAGCGCAACGATCTGCGCCGCGCGGTTCAGGACCTCTGCGAAGCTCAGGGCAACTGGTAATGAGCGTCGTCAGCTGGATGGTCGAAACCGCTGACGGTTTCCTTGTCGATGCGGCCCAGTCCCAGTTCGGGGCGGTGGCCAGCAATACCGGCACGATCGTTCTGCTGATGGTCACCCTCTCGCTGATCGGTGTCTGCATCAACATGGCCTTCCAGTTCCGCAGCATGGATGGGGCCAGCTTCTTCTGGTATCTCGTCAAGTTGACGCTGATAGGGCTCTTCGCCTTCAACTGGGCAAATTTCAACGCGGTGTCCAACGCCGTGATTGGGGGCCTCGACTATGTTGCTGGCGCCCTGGTTTCATCGGTCGGGGGAGGAGGGGCGGGTGCCAGCCACTTCGCGGGAGAGTTTGACAATCTGATCGAGCGGTTCGCCACATACCTCAACGCGATTGGCAGCAACCTGAACTGGATGACCGGCGCGATCCTTGGAGGGATCGGCTTGGTGCTGCTCAGCCTGCTCGGCTTCATGACCGG
>CALLZQ010000013.1 GCA_937858255.1 uncultured Tabrizicola sp. | reverse complement strand
GATATGCTGCGATTACGACGCCGATGCGCCCAAACCGCCCGCATATCCCTTCATTCATCTTCAATGTCAAAGAGCGTAGAGACAAAAAACAACCGAACCGCCAAATCCTTGGCGCTTCATGCAGCCTTGCCTCCAGAGTTTTTGCTTCGGCTTTCGCCTCCGCCACCGTCGCTTCCGAACCGCGTCGCCGCGTCTCTTTCGCTTCGGTGAGGCGGTGTTTACGTCCGGTGTCCGGGGACCGCAAGAGGAAAAAATGCGGTTCATGACGTTTTTTTGTCAGACCCCATATTTTCTTGGGTGAAATGCCTGTGGATAAGGCAGGGCGCTTCGAAACCTGCCCCCTGGGATCCGCATTCACCGCCCTTACCGGCGGCACATAACGGCGAATCCACCCGAATCTTTCGCCGATTCACCGCGAGTCAGCGCGATTCCCGGCGCCAGATCTCCTGTCCCCCGGCCATGACGCAAAGAATCTCGAACAGAATCGACGCGCCCAGATAGGCCGTGACCCCGCCGCTGTCGAAGGGCGGCGAAACTTCGACCAGATCGGCACCAACGATCCGCAGCCCGGCAAGCCCGCGCACCACCTCAAGCGCCTGCCAGCTATTCGGGCCGCCAACCTCGGGCGTCCCCGTTCCCGGGGCAAAGGCCGGATCGACAAAGTCGATATCATAAGAGACATAGACCCCGCCCGCGCCTGCGCGCGCACGAGCCTCGGCCATCACATCCTCGACTCCCCGACGGTGGAACTCTTCGATCGGAATCACCCGGATCCCCACGGCGCGGGCAAAGTCGCGGTCCTCATCATCATAGGTCGTGCCGCGGATGCCGATCATGGTGACGCGGGATGGGTCCAGCAGGCCCTCCTCGACCGCGCGGCGGAATGGTGTGCCATGGGTATAGAGCGCGCCGCCGAAATAGCCGCGGAACAGATCGGTATGGCTGTCGAAATGCACCATGCCCAAGGGCGCGCCCCGCCCCAATGCCCGCAGGATCGGCAGGGTACAGAGATGATCTCCCCCGGCGCTCAGCGGTCGGATCCCCTCGGCCCGCAACCCGTCATAAAAGGTCTCGATCCGCGCGAGGCTGTCCATCAGATCGGCGGGGGTTGGCGGCACATCCCCCAGATCCGCACAAGCCGCCGCCTCAAAGGGCCGCTGACCCGTCACGCCATTCTGGGCGCGGATCATCGTGCTGGCATCGCGCAGCGCGCGCGGCCCATGACGCGGCCCGGGCCGGTTGGTGGTGCCGCCATCCCACGGCACGCCGATCAGGCCGATCTCGACCTCGGGCCGGCGGGGATGATCCGGGGGCAGATAGGGCAGCCGCATAAAGCTGGCTATCCCGGCGAATCGCGGCAGATCGAGGCCCGAGACGGGGGCAAAGAATGGGTCGGTCATCGGGCAATGCTCCTGACAGCGGGATGGGGCCGTGTCATGAAAGGGCGGCAAGCGGCCCGCGTCTGGTCCGTCTCCGACCTGAGGCTGGCCAATCCGCGCCCGATTGTGCCCCGGGGTCGGGCCGGGCCTTGACCCCGGGCCACTCCTCGGCCCTTATCGGGCAAAACCAGATCAACGGATGCACCATGTTCAACAAGACCGCCGACCCGACCGCCGCGCCCACCCCGGGATCGCTCACCCGCCCGTCCAACACCAAGTCGGTGTTTGCCGCCGATCTGAAGATCTCGGGTGAGGTCTCTTCGGCGGGCGATATCGAAATGGCGGGCGAAGTCGATGGCAACATCAGTGCCCGCAGCCTGTCCGTCACCGGCGAAGGCCGGATGAACGGCAGCGTGCGTGCCGAAGGGGTCGAGGTGCGGGGCAAGCTCGATGGTCAGGTCGATGCAGGCACCTTTACCCTGCGCGCGACCGCGCAGGTCGGGGCCGATGTCGCCTATACGACGCTGGTCATCGAAAGCGGCGCCCAGATCGAGGGCCGCTTTACCAAGCGCAAGAAGGCCTGATTGCGGCGGGGGGCGAGAGCCCCCCCGTACTGGCCCGGTGCTGGTCCCCGTCTATGCCTTCTTGAGGTCGGCAATCAGCGCATCCAGATCGCCGCGCCGCTTGTCCAGCATGGCGCCGATCTCGGTGCGCTCGCTGGACAACATGTTGACCCCTTCAATCACGATATTGAAGAACAGATCGCGGCCCGATTTGTCCGAAACATGCCAGCGCAGATCGAACGGCGCCTTGCCCCGCAGCCGCGCCACCGAAATCACCTCGTAATAGGTCTTGATCGGGCGCGCATCCGTGACCTCGATCTGCCCGCCGATGAATTCACGGAACCGGCGTCCGTATTTGCGGGCCAGATAGCCCTGAAACGCCTTGGTAAAGGCCGAGAGCTGCGCGCTGCTGGCGGAGCGCGCCGCCACCCCCAGGGCCGAGCGGGCAATCGTCGGCACATCGCCATAGCGGGAAAAGATCCGCTCGAAATCCGCCAGCATGGCGCTTTCGGATTTCCCCGAATTGATGGTCTTGTTCACATCGGCCACGGCGCGGCCGATCAGATCCTTGGCCTCGGACACGGTGAGCGCCAGCGCCGGCGTCGCGGGCAGCGCAAGGCTGGCCGCCCCGCCCACCAGCCCGATGCCAAAGCCCCGGCGGGTGATGATATAGCGATCAGTTGCCATAGGGATCCTCATAGGGGTCGATAAAGCCGGCATCCGACGGGGCGCCGGCGTTTTGCTGCAATTGGTGACGGCGGTTCTGAAGGTAGATCAGCCGCGATTGTGCATAGCTGTCGGCGCTGTCGTAAAGCACTTCATCCACGGTGTCGGCATATTCGCCCCGCGCGGCCAGCTTGCCCGCGACGCGCAGGCCCGTCACCGCATTCGCCTCGCGCCGGGGCAGGATATTCCCCCAGGGGTTGACAGCAGCATCGACCATCTTGCCCAAAAGATCGCGGTTGGTGCTGGGCCCGATAAAGGGCGCCTCGGCATAGCCCCCCTCTGGCAGCCCCCAGACATGCAGCGTCTCGCCGAAATCGGTCGGACGGGCCGGCAGGCCAATGGCAGTGGCCGGGTCGAACAGACCGCCCAGCCCAAAGACGGTATTAAAGGCAAAGCGCAGCCCGTTTTGCGCCGCGTGATGCGGGCGGCCCTGCATCAGCCCGTTCAGCACATCGCCCGGCCCGTCCAGATTGGCCGCGAGATTGGCCACCCCCTGTCTCAGGGGGGCTGCCCCCTCTCCGCTGCCGGACAAGGGTTTGACGATGGCCCGGTCCATCGCCTTGTTAAAGGCATGAATCTCACGATTCTGCGCTTCGCGGGGGTCGTCGATGCCAGAAGGAACCGGTGCCGGCCCGCAGGCGCCCAGCCCCGCCGCCGCCAGCAATGCCAGTACCAATGCCCGGCGCTGGCGCCCTGCCCCTGGCCCTGCATTTGCCGTCATCGCCTGCCTCCTGCCTCCTGCCCACTGCCCCATCTGCCCCCAAGGGCAAAGCGGCGCCTTCAATGCTTTACATGGGCATAGCCCGCCCGTGATCCAAGGGACAGGGGCGGATCTGCCGCACCCGCCCGCCGATGGGTCGCCCGCCGGCCTTGCCCCCCGGCGGCGGCCCGGATAGCCTCGGCCCCGCAGCGGGCAATACTTGGCCCGTACCCTGCCGGGATCGGCCCGGCACCCCATCTGAACCGACCGGAGAAGCCAATGTCCAAGATCGAAGCGCGCCTTG
>CALLZQ010000012.1 GCA_937858255.1 uncultured Tabrizicola sp. | reverse complement strand
TGTCACCGTGATCGGCCATGAACTGACCGCCCACACCCGGCACGCGCTGGAACTGGGCCATATGGATGCGGTGATCACCCAGAACCTCGGCCACCTTGCCCGCTCGGCCCTGCGGGTGCTGCGCGCCAAGGCCGACAGCCAGCCAATCGACGAATCGCAGGAAACGCTGCGAATCGAGATCGTGATCCGCGAAAACCTGCCGCCCCTGACCACCTGACCCCCGTCAAAGGCCGCTCAAAGCCCTTTGAAACCCGGCTTTGCAGAAATTTGAGGTACGCACCTCAAAAATGCTGGACAGGCGCCGCAGGGTCGGTTTACCTGTCTTCAGCGACAGAAGGCCCGGCGGGGAGACCGGGCACGGCACATCACTTGATCCACGGGAGGAATTTGGAATGAAGGTAAGACTTCTGACGGCGACCGCTGTTGCGGCGCTGATGGCGGCGGGCGCCGCGCAGGCACAGGACAAGGAGCTGACGCTCTGCTGGGCGGCTTGGGATCCGGCGAACGCGCTGGTGGAACTCTCAAAGGATTTCGAGGCGCAATCCGGCATCAAGATGAACTTTGATGGCCGAATTTCGCCGACCGGATGCTGAACGAACTGAACTCGGACGGCCAGCTTTGCGATCTGTTGATTGGCGACAGCCAGTGGATCGGCGGCGGCGCCGAGAACGGGCATTACGTCAAGCTGAACGAGTTCTTTGACGCCAATGCGATCAGCATGGACGATTTCGCCCCGGCGACGGTCTATGCCTATTCGACCTGGCCCAAGGGCACGCCGAACTACTATGCCCTGCCCGCAATGGGTGATGCAAACGGCTGGTTCTATCGCAAGGACTGGTTCGCCCGCGACGACATCAAGGCCGCGTTCAAGGAAAAATACGGCCGCGACCTCGCCGAACCCAAGACGCAAAAGGAACTTCTGGAAATCGCCCAGTTCTTCCAGGGGCGTGAGATCGACGGACAAAAGGTCTACGGCGCATCGATCTTTACCGAGCGCGGGTCCGAAGGCATTACCATGGGCGCGACTGGCGCGCTTTATGCCTGGGGTTTCAAATACGAAAACACCCCCGGCAAATATGACATGGAAGGCGCCGTGAACTCCCCCGCCGCAGTCGAGGCGCTTGAATTCTACAAGGAGTTCTACAAGACCGCGACCCCACCCGGCTATGACAACGCCTATATGGAACAGTCGCTGGATGCCTTCAAATCCGGTCAGGTGGCGATGGCGATGAACTGGTTTGCCTTCTTCCCCGGTCTTTATGCCGACCCCAATACCGGCGGCGACAAGATCGACTTCTTCGTGAATCCGGCGCAAAATCAGGCGGGCTCCACGCTGGGCGGTCAAGGGATCTCGGTCGTGTCCTACACCGACAACATGGATGGCGCACTGGAATATATCAAATGGTTCGCCAACCCGGATGTGCAGAAGAAATGGTGGTCGATGGGCGGCTATTCCTGCCACAAGGCCGTGCTGGACGATCCGAATTTCGTGAATACCGCGCCCTTCGCCGGCGACTTCCTTGAGGCGATGGGCGGCGTGCAGGACTTCTGGCAAGAGCCGGCCTATGCCTCGCTCTTGTTGGCGATGCAGGAACGCCTGCACAATTACATCGTTGCCGATCAGGGCACGGCCAAAGAAGCGCTCGATGGCCTGATCGCGGACTGGACCGAAGTCTTCGAGGACGAAGGCAAGCTCTAAGCTCCCCTCGGGCGCCGGCGGGACCCTGCCCTCGGCGCCCCCCTTATTTCTGGAACACCCCATGTCACACACGCCTATCGACAGATTGGCGCACGCGACCCCGCCCGCGATGGCGCGCCGGGTTCGTGGCCTGTCTGATCGCGCCATTGCCTGGCTTTTCGTGGCGCCCACGATCTTTCTCTTGCTGGCGATCAACATTTTTCCGCTGATCTGGACGGTCCGCCTGTCCTTTACCAATTACGCGGCCAACCGCCCGGGGCGTGAGGTCGAATGGGTCGGCCTGCGCAACTACACCCGCATCCTGACCGACGACGGTATCTGGGCCAATATGCAGACCACGGCGCATTTCCTGATCTGGACCATCGCGCTGCAAGTTGTCATCGGCTTTTCGCTGGCCTGGCTGATCAACCGCAAGTTCAAGGGCAATGATCTGCTGACCACGCTGATCGTGCTGCCGATGATGCTGTCGCCCGCCGTGGTGGGCAACTTCTGGACCTTTCTCTATCAGCCGCAAATCGGCCTGATCAACTATGTGGTCGAGCTGTTTACCGGCATCCCCGCCTCCAGCTTTTCCATGCTGGGCCCGGGTGGATTGGCGAAATGGTCGATCATCATCGTCGATACCTGGATGTGGACGCCCTTTGTCATGCTGATCTGCCTCGCCGGTCTGCGGTCGATCCCCGATTACATTTATGAAGCGGCCGAGATCGACCGCGCCAGCAAATGGCGGCAATTCTGGACGATCACCCTGCCGATGGTCCTGCCTTTCCTCATGCTGGCGGTGCTGTTCCGCGGCATCGAGAATTTCAAGATGTTCGACATGGTGGTTCTGCTGACAGGCGGTGGCCCCGGCAATGAAACCCTGCTGGCCTCGATCGACCTGAAACGCGAAGCGTTTGAAAAGTGGCGCACCGGCTATTCCTCGGCCTATGCGATCATCCTCTTCGTCACTGTCTTCGGCCTCGCCTCGATCTATGTCAAAGCCCTGAATAAGGTAAAAGAAAGATGAGCGCCTATTCCGTCACAGAACCGACCGGGCGCTCAAAGCTGGTCGCCGCCGTGCTGGTCACCCTCTACATGGTGATCACGCTGATCCCCTTGGCCTGGATCATCTCGACCGGGTTCAAATCGGGGCCCGACAGCATCAGCTATCCGCCCAAGGTGTTGTTCGAGCCGAGCCTTGAGGGCTATGTGAACCTCTTCACCACCCGGACCCGCGTGGCCCAAGACGCCTTTGCCGCCCTGCCCCCGGCCGAGACATGGTATGACCGGATCGTGCGCGATCAGGGCATGGTGATTGCCGGCGCCAGCCGCTTTGGTGAGCGGTTCATGAATTCGGTCATCATCGGTTTTGGCTCGACCTTCCTGTCGATCTTCCTTGGTACGCTGGCGGCCTATGCCTTTTCCCGCTTCAAGGTGCCACTGAAGGATGACCTGTTGTTCTTCATCCTGTCCACGCGGATGATGCCGCCGATTGCCGTCGCCATCCCGATCTTCCTGATGTACCGGGAACTTGGCCTATCGGACACACACTTGGGCATGATCCTGCTTTACACAGCGGTGAACATCTCGCTCGCGGTCTGGCTGCTAAAGGGGTTCATCGACGAAATCCCGCGCGAATATGAAGAGGCGGCGTTAATCGACGGCTACACCCGCTTTCAGGCCTTCCGCAAAGTCGTGCTGCCGCAGGCGGCAACCGGCATCGCCAGTACCGCGATCTTCTGCCTGATCTTTGCCTGGAACGAATATGCCTTTGCCGTGCTGTTGACCTCGGGCACCGCGCAGACCGCGCCGCCCTTTATCCCCACCATCATCGGGGTCGGCGGTCAAAACTGGCCCGCCGTGGCCGCTCGCGCCACGATCTTCCTGCTGCCCCTGATGATCATCACCATCCTGCTGCGCAAGCACCTCTTGCGCGGGATCACCTTTGGGGCGGTGCGGAAATGATCAAAGATATCAACATTTTCTGTCGGAAAATATCCCCGCCGGAGGCACCTGCCGCCAGCCGGGGGAGCCTCCGGCGGGGATATTTAGAGACAGAAAATGGAGTAACGCCATGCACAGTTTCCTGAACGGCCTTGCCCGGTTTCGTCGCGGCGCGTGGGAGATGCTGGCGACGATTCTGATCGCGCTGGGTGTCGTCATGCTGATGCAGCCCTTCTTCCTCTGGGCCTATACCTGGTCCTTCCTCGTCACACTGGTGGGAACCGTCATGTTCATCATCACCAGCCACTTCCCGGAGTAAGCCCGTGGCCGAGATCGTTATCCGCAACTTGCGGAAAGAATTTGGAAATTTCACAGCCGTGAAGGAGTCGAGTTTCACCATTGGTGATGGCGAGTTCTTCATGCTGCTTGGCCCCTCGGGCTGCGGCAAGACCACGACGCTGCGCATGATCGCCGGGCTGGAACTGCCGACCTCGGGCGAGATCCTGATTGATGGCGAGGATGTCAGCCAGAAGCCCGCCAGTCAGCGTGACATCGCCATGGTGTTCCAGATGTTCGCGCTCTACCCGCATATGAATGTGCGCAAGAACATCAGCTATCCGCTGGTCAGTCAGGGTCTGCCCCGGGCGCAGGTGCGCGAGCGGGTGGCCGAGGTGGCGCGGATCCTCGATATCGAGGGCATTCTCGACAAACCGGTGTCCGGCCTTTCGGGCGGGGACCGGCAACGTGTCGCCCTGGGCCGGGCGATCGTCCGGCGCCCCAAGGCCTTCATGATGGATGAGCCGCTTGGGGCGCTGGACGCCGAATTCCGTGAACATATGTCCGAAGAGTTGCGCGCCCTGCATGACCGGATGAAGGCCACGACGGTCTATGTCACCCATGATCAGCTGGAGGCGATGCAGATGGGCGACAAGATCGTGGTGATGAACCATGGTGTCGTCGAACAATTCGGCACCCCGCAAGAGATCTACGACCATCCCGCCACCATGTTC
>CALLZQ010000011.1 GCA_937858255.1 uncultured Tabrizicola sp. | reverse complement strand
CCTCGACCAGATCGACGCCCACGACCTCATGCGCCTTTGCAATCCCTTGCAGGATCTCCAGCACCTCATAGTAGAGGAAACCCCCATGGCTGGGCGTGCCCGTCCCCGGCGCGATCGAGGGGCAGAAGCCGTCGATGTCGATCGTGACATAAATCCGCGCGCCCTTGGGGATGCGGGCCAGAACCCCCTCGGCCCCTAGCTTGCGCACCTGACGGACGGACAGGATATCATCCCCCATCGCCCGCGCTGCCTCATAGCCATCCTTGGCGGTGGAAGAGACGTTGCGTATGCCAAGTGCCGTGATACCCGACACATAATCCCGCTCTGCCGCGCGCCGCATCGGGTTGCCATGGCCGTGGACGACACCATGCCGGATATCGACGAAATCCAGATGCGCGTCGATCTGCACGATATGGATCGGGCCATCCTTGGCGCAGGCCTCATCAAAGGCGCGGATGCAGGGGATGTTGATCGAGTGATCGCCGCCGATCACCACCGGCAAGGCGCCCGCCGCCAGCATGGCCCGCACACCCGCCTCGATATTGGCGTGGCTCTTTTCGGTATCGGTATGGACGATATCGGCATCGCCAATATCGACGATTCGCACATCGGCGCCCAGATAGGTGCAGTCATCCTCATGGTCATAGGCCCCGGCATGGCCAAAGGAAAACAGCGTCGAGGCCTCGCGCACCGCGCGCGGCCCGAACCGCGCCCCGGCCCGGAACTGGGTGCCAAAGTCAAAGGGCGCGCCCATCACGGCCACATCCGCCGCGATCTTGGACCAATCCTCGACATAAGGACGCTTGCCAAAGGTCGATATTCCCACAAAGGGCAGGTTTAGCCGCCCCGTTTCATAACCATGTCCGCTCATCTGCCGGTCCCCGTTGATTTGGCCTGAGAGTGGGGCGGGAACTGGCCCTTGTCCAGCGCAGGTTTCGCCGTCAGTCTGGCGCAAAAGAAGGGGTTGCACATGAACGCGATAGTTACGGATCAGATGGTCAAGGATTATGCCCGCGATGGCGCTGTGCTGGTAAAGGGGCTCTTTGCCCCTTGGGTCGAGGATCTGCGGGCCGGGGTGGAAAAGAACATGGCCGCGCCGACCCAGCAAATGCCGACGCTGAAGCCCGGCGAGAAGGGGCGGTTCTTTGACGATTACTGCAATTGGGACCGGATCGAGGAATTCCGTCGTGCGATCTTTGCCCCCGAAGTGGCCCAAGCGGCCAGCCGCCTGATGCAAAGCCCGCGGGTCCAGCTTTTCCATGATCATGTGCTGGTCAAGGAGCCGGGCACCTCAAAACCGACGCCATGGCATACCGACGGCCCGTATTATTTTGTCGAGGGCCGCCAGACCGTCTCTTTCTGGGTGCCGCTGGACCCGGTGCGCGAGGCGTCCTTGCGCTGTGTGGCGGGCAGCCATCTTTGGGAAAAGGACGTGCTGCCGACGCGGTGGATGGCCGAAACGAATTTCTATCCGGGTGAGCATGCCTATATGCCTGTGCCCGATCCCGAGGCCGAGGGGATGACGATTCTGGAATGGCCGATGGCGCCGGGCGATGCGGTGGCCTTTCACTATCGCACCCTGCATGGCACCCGCGGCAATACCACCGAAAACCGCCGCCGCGCCTTTTCCCTGCGGCTGGTGGGCGAGGATGCGCGTTATGTCGAACGGCCCGGCCCGACCTCGCCCCCCTTTCCCGGCCATGACATGCAACCCGGCGAAAGGTTGCGTGAGGACTGGTTCCCGGTGCTGCCGCTTGCGTGACCGCCAAGGGGTGCGGCCTTGGGGGGCATCGAGCCCCCCGCGGCCGCGCTGCCGCGGAAAAAGCGACAGCTTGGCCTGCGACGGCGCGCCGATGCGGTGAGGTAGACGTATTCAAGGAGATGCATGCATGACTGCCGAGCCGCCGCGTTTTCGCCCCAAGGCCTATCCGCCGCCCGAATTCCCCCCCCGGCGCCTGCCGATGTTTGCCCGGATGCCGCCGGCGGTGTTTCCCTCGGTGCTGGGGCTGTTGGGGCTGGTTCTGGCGTTGAAGCGTACGAATCTGGCCTTTGGAGAGGGCGGCGCGGGGCTGGTGCTGGCGGGGCTGGCCGATCTGGCGGCGGGGCTGGCAGCGGGGCTGTGGACCTTTGCCGCCATCGCCTATGGCATCAAGCTGGCGCGGCGCCCCGGGGTGGTGATGGAGGATTTGCGGGTACTGCCGGGTCGGGCCGGTCTGGCAGCGGCTACGGTGGGCGGCTTCGCGCTTTGCGCGATTCTGGCGATTTATCTGCCCGATGTGGCACGGCTGGCGCTGCCGGTGGCCTTTGCCCTGCATGCAGCGCTGGTAGTGCTAACCATCCGCGCGCTGATCGTGGCGCCGCCCGAGGGGCGGGATGTGACCCCGGCCTGGCACCTCAGCTTTGTCGGGTTCATCGTTGGCGCGCTGGCGGCGGTGCCTTTGGGCTGGACGGGGCTGGCGCTGGGGATTTTGGGCGTCACCATCGCCCTTGCCATCGTGATCTGGGGCGCCAGCCTGCGGCAGTTGCTGACCCGGGTGCCCCCGGCGCCCTTGCGGCCCTTGCTGGCCATTCATCTGGCCCCGGCAAGCCTGTTCGCCTCGGTCGCGGCGCTGTTGGGGTTGATGCCGCTGGCCAATCTGGCGCTGGCCTTGGGCGCGGCGATCTTGCTGGCCCTGATCGTGACCGGGCGATGGATCACCGAAAGCGGGTTCTCGCCGCTCTGGGGGGCCTTTACCTTTCCGCTGGCGGCCTATGCCTCGGCCTTGATCCTGAACGGCTGGGTGATGGCGGGCGGGGCCATGACAGCGGTTGCGCTGGGGGTGAACCTGATCATCGGCTGGAAGGTGATCCGGCTCTGGCCCAAAGGAACGCTGGCGGCCAAGACCAACGCGGCGACCGCCTAGGCGGCGGGCCGGGGCAGGGCCAGATAGAGGCTGTCGCACCATTCATCGCGCCACAGCAGCGTGCGCGTGGCGGCATGTGTGACGCGAAAGCCCAGCCGCTCCAGCAGGCGGTGAGAGGCGAGGTTGCGCGGGTCAATCTCAGCGGTCAGTTCCGGCCAGTCGTGATGCGCGAAAAGCCAGGGGATCAGCGCCTCCAGCGCCTCACGCGCAAGGCCCTGCCCCCAGAGCCGCGCATCGAGCAGATAGCCGATCTCGCCCGCGCGCCAGGCCCCGGCCTTGCCAGCCACCTGCCCGTCATGTTCGAGGATGAATTCATCGCCCTCGGGCGTCTCCAGCAGCCGGTCGAGATAGGCGCGGGTCTGATCCAGCGTCTCATGCTCGGGCGTGGACCAGTAGCGCATGACGCGCGGGTCTTTCATGATGACATGCAAACCGGCGAGATCGTCGGGCCGGGGCCGGCGCAACACCAGCCGGGGGGTGCCGATCCGGGCGCCGTCCTCAGCCACCGGGGCCACGCGGGGTCAGATGGGTGATGCCGACCGCCGCCGCCCGGGCCAGCGCGGGGTCGAGGCTCATCGGCACATATTCGCCGCGCCGCCAGCGTTCGCCCAGATCGTCATAGTGGCGGCTGAGCGGGTGGCCGGACTGGCCGGTAGCCGAGACGAAAACCGAACTGTCGGGGTCTGCGAAATCATAGACCCCGCGATAGCCCGCGCCATGGACGTTCAGCCATGGGTTCGGGCCCGTGCCCTTGGTGCGGCCCCGTTGCAAGGTGAAATCGCCGCCCGAGGTGGATTGACGGATATTGACGAACCAGTTCAGCACCGGCACCTCACCCAGCACCGCATGATCATGCGTCGCCTGATGCGCATCGCCCCAGCGCCAACTGACCGGATTGGCGTAAAAAATCGCGACGGTTAGATGCGTAC
>CALLZQ010000010.1 GCA_937858255.1 uncultured Tabrizicola sp. | reverse complement strand
CGTGATCCCCGGCCGCGCGGTCTTTACGGTCGATATCCGCAGCCCCGAGCAAGGCAAGCTGGATGCGATGCGCGCCGAGGTCGAGCGCGCCGCCCATGCCGTCGCGGGGGAACTGGGTCTTGGTTGCGAGATCGAGGCGGTGGGCCATTTCGACCCTGTCACCTTTGATCCGGGGCTGGTGAAGATTGTCCGGCAGGCGGCCGAGCGTCTGGGCTATTCGCATATGGATATCGTCAGCGGCGCCGGCCATGACGCCTGCTGGATCAACCGCCTCTATCCGACCGTGATGATCATGTGCCCCTGCGTGGACGGGCTGTCGCACAACGAGGCGGAAGAGATCAGCCCGGAATGGGCGGCGGCGGGGACAGATGTGCTGCTGCACGCCTGTCTTGAAGTGGCCGAAGTCGTTTCTTGACGCAAGCGCCGGGGGCGCTGCCCCCGGACCCCCGGGATATTTAAAGACAGAAAATGACAGGGAGTTCGCAATGGCTTCGACGGTGATCAAGGGCGGGACAGTGGTGACGGCGGATCTGTCCTATGCGGCGGAGGTGAAGGTTGAGGGGGGGCGGATTGTCGAGATCGGTCAGGGCCTGACCGGCGACAAGGTGCTGGATGCCACCGGCTGCTATGTCATGCCCGGCGGGATTGATCCGCATACCCATCTGGAGATGCCCTTCATGGGCACCTATTCCTCGGATGATTTCGAAAGCGGGACACGGGCGGCCTTGTCGGGCGGGACCACGATGGTGGTGGATTTCATCCTGCCCGGGCAAGGGCAGGATCTGATGGATGCCGCGAAGGCGTGGCACAACAAATCGACCCGGGCGAATTGCGATTATTCCTATCACATGGCGGTGACATGGTGGGGTGAGAAGGTCTGGGACGGGATCGCGGAAAGCGCCAAGGCCGGGATCACCAGTTTCAAGCATTTCATGGCCTATAAGGGCGCGTTGATGGTGAATGACGATGAGTTGTTCGCCAGCTTCCGGCGCGTGGGCGACGTGGGCGGCCTCGCCATGGTGCATGCCGAGAATGGCGATATTGTCGCGGAATTGACGGCCAAGCTGCTGGCCGAGGGCAACCGGGGCCCCGAGGCCCATGCCTATTCCCGCCCGCCGCAGGTGGAGGGTGAGGCCACGAACCGCGCCATCATGATCGCCGATAT
>CALLZQ010000009.1 GCA_937858255.1 uncultured Tabrizicola sp. | reverse complement strand
AACAACGGAAAAATCCGGCCGTAGCCGGATCGGGAGAACGCTTTCGCGAGGGCAGGTGGCGGAGTGGAAGGGATTCGAACCCTCGAGACGGTTTCCCGCCTGCACCCTTAGCAGGGGTGTGCCTTCGACCACTCGGCCACCACTCCGCCGACCCGTTTACCGGGCTGCTTTATCGGGGGCAAGGGGAAATCCTGCGCTGAAAATGAGTCTACCAGCGTAACAGGCGTTGTCCGATCAGGCCGGACAGCAGTGTCACGGCAAGGATCGCCAGGCCATACCAAGTGACGTAGAACAGGGGGCTGTCTTCGGTGCAATGTATCGCATAGATCGCCGCCGCCAGACCGCCTCCGGCGAGGCCCGCCGCGAGGCCCGCGCGCAACGGCGCCGTTACCGCGCCACGCCGCAGCAAGGCAAACAGTGCCGCAACGGGCAGCACAGACAGCACCGGTATCGTCGTAAGGCAATAAACCATGGTCTTGCCCACCATGGCCATTTGCCGTCCCTCTGCCGGCGTGGCGGCCCAGGCCCAAAGCCACAGACCGGTCGCACTGGCGCCGACGACCAGCATTGGCCAGAACAGGCCCCGCTGTTGCTCCGGTCGGGCAAGGGTCAATACCGCGCGCAGGGCCGAAAGCCCAAGCAGAAAGGTCAGGGCAAAGCGCATGACGGAAAGCGGGTCGCCCAGCGAAGCCATCAGATCAGGGCGCGGCCCAAGGGTGGCCATCAGCAGCGTGAAACTGGCCAAAAGCGCTGGCGCCAGCCAGAACAGCCTGCGCATTGGCGATGCTTCGGCGGGGGGATCGGCGGCCAGCGCCCGGATCAGATCATCAGTCTTCATTCCACATACCTTTCCCGCAGCATCGCCAGCTTTTTCAGCGCGCGGTGCAGGGCGACGCGGACGGCGCCCTCGGTCATCTCCAGCGAGTGCCCGGTTTCGGCAATGCTGTCACCCTCAATGCCAATCTTGCGCACGATCCGGGCGGAACGATCGTCGAGCAGGCCGATCATCTTTTCCATATCCCAGGCGAGGGTCGGGTCGGCCGTCGCCTCGGCGGGCAGGATATCGGCGAATTCCTCAATCGGCAGGTGAACGCGCCTGCCCCGGGCGCGAAAGGCATCGACCACCTTATAGCGGGTAATCGCATAGACCCATGGGCGCACCGGGCTGTCCTGCAACCAGGTGTGACGTTTGAGATGGATTGCCAGCAGCACCTCTTGCACGATGTCCTCGCAGGTTCCTTCCCCCAACGCGGCGCCACGGGAACGGACGATCCCGCGAACGACCGGCGTTACCGAATGCAGAAAACGGGCGTATGCCAGTGCATCGCCCGCCAGTGACGCCGCCAAAAGCGGGGCCCAATCGTCGGTCGCCTTTATCATTTCCACAGGCCAATTCGGTTCGTCCCGCGAAGTGTTACACGGTTTTGTCTCGTTGACGCCAGTGAGGCATTGACCCCTCGACGGCCTCTTTGCCAAGGGGCGTTTGGCTTCCGCCTGAATTTGGGGCGATCATCCCGGAAAATGCTGCAATTTTCATCAATCCCCTTTGTCTTTGCGCGTCCTTGGGGGCGGCGCCTGCCCATCATTTCGCAGGTGCAGCATTCTGCCGGCAGAACAGGGGATTTCCGATGGACAGCCCGCTAACCATTATCGTGGTCGAGCCGGATCGCCAGCGCGCACTGGAGATCGTCGATGCGCTGCGGGCATCGGGTGAGCATCGGGTGCATGTGCTGGGCGATGGCGCGGGTCTGGCCCGCCGCGTGGCCGAGCTTCAGCCCCATCTGGTGCTGATCGACGTGACCAATCCTTCACGCGATATGCTTGAGGAACTGACCATGGCATCGCGCCCGACCGAGCGCGCCGTCGCCATGTTTGTCGACAAATCTGATCCGGGGCTGACCCGCGCCGCGATTGAGGCCGGGATCAGTGCCTATGTGGTTGACGGGCTGCGGGCCGAGCGCATCCGGCCGGTGCTGGATGCCGCCATTGCCCGCTTTCACGTGGTCAGCCGCATGCGCAGCGAATTGGCCGCGACCAAGGCCGCGCTGGAAGAGCGCAAGGTCATTGACCGGGCCAAGGGCTTTGTCATGCGGGCCAAGGGGCTGAGTGAGGAGCAGGCCTATGCCTTGATGCGCAAGGCGGCGATGGATCAGGGCAAGCGTCTCTCCGAGGTGGCGCAGGCAATCGTCATGGCGGCCGAGGTGCTGAAATGACCGAGGCTTTGCGGTTCGGTTATATCCCGCTGGTCGATGCGGCGCCGGCGATTGTCGCGGCCGAGTTCGGCTTTGCCGAGGAAGAGGGCCTGTCGCTGGACCTGATCCGTGCGACAAGCTGGTCGATGCTGCGCGATCTGGTTGATTTCGGGCAGGTTGAGGCGGCGCATATGCTCTCGGTCATGCCGGTGGCCCGGGCGCTGGGGTTGGGCGGGGGCGATCAGCCTATCGAGGCGCTGATGGTTTTATCCCTGAACGGTCAGATCTTCGGGCTGGCGATCGGTTTCGGCGATCCCTTGGCGGTGGGGGCGGCACTGGCGCGGCTGCCCTCGCGGCTGCGCATCGGGGTGCCGTTCCCGTTTTCGATGCAGGCAGAGCTTTTGCACTATTGGACCGGGATCGCCGCCCCTGATTTGGCAGTTGAGATCCGCACCGTGCCGCCCCCCCGGATGGCCGAGGCAATGCGGGCGGGAGAGATTGACGGCTTTTGCGTGGGTGAGCCTTGG
>CALLZQ010000008.1 GCA_937858255.1 uncultured Tabrizicola sp. | reverse complement strand
GCACGGCATCCAGCACGAACCCCGTGCCTGTGCCCGTGGCGGCCCAGGTCAGGATGCCCTCTTTGGCAAGGATCAGCTTCCAAGCATAGACCTTGACCAGATAGGACGACCAGAGCGGCAGCATGACCCCCAGATAGAACAGCGCCTTCCAGCGGCCCCGGGCGAAACGTGCGGCGAAATAGGCGATGGGAAAGGCGATGACCGCACAGGCAATCGTCACCGCCGCCGCCATCAGCACCGTGCGCAGAATGATGTCGAGGTTTTGCAACCGCAACAGCTCGGCATAGGTCTTGAGGGTGAATTCCGGCTTCACCACCCCGGAAAACTCGTCAATCGAGTAGAAACTTTGCAGCATCAGCGCCGCGAGCGAGCCAAGATAAACCACCCCCAGCCAGATCAGCGGCGGGGCCAGCAGCAGCGCGAGGAGCAGGCGCGGGCGGCGCCAGAACAGGGTGGTCAGCCGGTCGGCGGGGCCGCGCGCGGGCAGGATGGCGGTCTGGGGCGCGCTCATGCCTCGCCCTCCATCACATGCAGGGCTGTGGGGTCAAAGGCAATACCGGTGGTGCTGCCGGGCGTGGGCAGGGGTGCGCCGGCAGGGACCAGTACGGCGATCTCGGTTCCGGCAAGGGCAAGGGTCAGCCGCGTGCCGGCCCCCAGATAGCGTAGCCCCGTCACGGTGCCAGTCAACGCGCCGGCGGGGTCGAGCCGCAGGCTCTCGGGGCGCAGCGAGGCCCAGCGGGCCGGCCCACCAAGCGCCCGCGTCACCTCGGGCGCCAGCACATTGGAGGAACCGACAAAATCGGCGACAAAGCGGGTGCGGGGCTGGCCATAGACCTCGGCCGGGGTGCCGATCTGGGCAATCCGCCCCTCGTTGAACACCGCCAGCCGGTCGGCCATCGACAGCGCCTCCCCCTGATCATGGGTGACAAAAACAAATGTGATTCCAAGGCGTTGTTGCAGGGTCTTCAACTCATCCTGCATCGCCTCGCGCAGCTTGAGGTCCAGCGCGCCCAGCGGCTCGTCCAAGAGCAGCACCCGCGGTTCATTCACCAGCGCCCGGGCGATGGCCACGCGCTGCCGCTGCCCGCCCGAAAGCTGGCCGGGGCGGCGGTCGCCATAGCCGGGCAGCTTGACCAGTTCGAGCATTTCCTCGGCCCGGTCGAGACGGGTCTTGCGGGCGACACCTTTGACCATCAGCCCATAGGCGACATTCTCGCGCACGGTCATATGGGGGAAGAGCGCATAGTCCTGAAACACCGTATTCACATTGCGCAGATGCGGCGGCACGGCCGAGACATCCTGGCCAAAGATGTGGATCTGGCCGGAGGTGGGGGTCTCAAATCCCGAGATCAGCCGCAGGCAGGTGGTCTTGCCCGAGCCGGAGGGGCCGAGCATGGCGAAAAAGCTGCCCTCCTCGATGGTCAGATCGACTGCATCCACGGCGCGGACGGCGCCAAAATGGCGCGAGACTGAGCGGGAGGTGACAGCAGGGGGGGGATTGGGCAGCATCGGGCAGTCCCTGTGGAATAG
>CALLZQ010000007.1 GCA_937858255.1 uncultured Tabrizicola sp. | reverse complement strand
GATTGCCCCTTGACCCCCGCCCCCACCGGCTGACCCAGCGCCTGCCCGAGGGCCGCCAGCCCCGTATATCCCGTTGCCCAGATCACCGGCACCCCGGGATCGGGCGCAGCATCGAAACCCGCCCCCTCGACAATCTCGCCCCCCCGGGCGCGGATCGCCGCCGCAAGCGCCTGCCCCGCCTGCCGCGGATGGAGGCGCGCACTCAGGGTATCCTCGATCACCTGCCCCGCCGGGCTGACCGGCGCCCATGGATGGGCAGGCGCCGGCCCCCCGCGCCTTTCAGCCCGCCCCTGCCAGAGCGGCGCCGCCCCCGCCGCCCGCTCCCCCGCCCGCGCAGCCGCCGCCGCATCCGCCAAAACCTGCCAGCGGCCCGTCCGGGCATAGCCGGGCGACAGGCCAGAGACCGCTGCCACCTCGGCCCAATAGCCCCCGGCCATCAACAGGCTTTCCAGTTGGAACTGCTTTTTCGGGTTCCAGTTTTCCGGCACATGCGGCGAGAGGGCGCCGACCAGCCCGCCCGAGGCCCCGGCGCCGATCTGCGCCGCCTCGATCACCCGCACGCGCGCGCCACGCCGCGCCGCCGACCAGGCACAGGCGAGGCCAAAGATCCCCGCCCCCATCACCACCAGATCGACCCTTGCCATTCGCCCCGTCCCATGCCCAAGAAAGCGCGGAAAGGTCTAAGGGAAATGACACAGGACGAACAGCCCCCCACCGAGGCTGCGGGCCTCGATTGGAAAGAGGGTGTCGTGCCGGTCTCGCGCCGGTTCGATGACCCCTATTTCTCGCTGGCCGACGGGCTGGCCGAGACGCGGCATGTGTTTCTGGCCGGCAATGACCTGCCCGCGCGGCTGGTGGACGGGTTCCATATTGCCGAACTGGGTTTTGGCACCGGGCTGAACATGCTGGCGACGCTGATCGCTTGGGGGCAGACCGGGCGCCCGGGGCGGCTGCGCTTTACCAGCTTTGAGGCCTTCCCTCTGCCCGCCGAGGATATCGCCCGGGCGTTGGAGGCCTTTCCCGAGGCACTGGCCGTGGCGGCGGATTTCCTGACCGCCTGGGCCGCGGGTGCGCGGCAGATCGCGCTGCCCGGCCTTGACCTGCTGGTGATCGAGGGCGATGCGCGCGAGACCCTGCCGGGGTGGCAAGGCCGTGCCGATGCCTGGTTCCTTGACGGCTTTTCCCCCGCCAAGAACCCCGAGCTATGGTCGCCCGATCTGATGGCCGAGGTATTTCACCATACCTTGCCCGGCGGCAGCTTTGCCACCTATACCGCGGCCGGCCATGTGCGCCGATCATTGGCCGAGGCTGGCTTTGCGGTCGAGCGTCGCCCCGGCCATGGCCGCAAGCGGCACATGTCGGCGGGCTGGCGTGCGGCGATTGCCCCTTGTGGCGGGCCGTCCAGTTGATAAGCCGGGGCCGAACACAACGGAGCGGGCGATGAGCGCGGAACAGAACACACGCCTTGGCATCCTCTTGATGATCATCGTGACGGTGGTCTTTGCGCTTCAGGATGCGCTCTCGCGCCATCTGGCCGGCAGTTACAATGTCTGGATGGTGGTGATGATCCGTTACTGGTTCTTTGCCGCCTTTGTCATCGCCCTCGCCTCGCGGGCCAAGGGGGGCCTGCGCGCCGCCATCCGCAGCGCCAGCCCCAAGGTGCAACTGCTGCGCAGCCTGCTCTTGGCGCTGGAAATCGTGGTGATGATCACCGGCTTTGTCCATATCGGACTGGTTGAGAGCCACGCGGTCTTTGCCACCTATCCCCTGCTGATCGCCGCCCTCTCTGGCCCGGTGCTGGGGGAAAAGGTCGGCTGGCGGCGCTGGATGGCGATTGGCATCGGCTTTGTGGGTGTCCTGATCATCCTGCAACCCGGCTCGGGCGTGTTCAAGCCGGGGGCGCTGTTCCCGCTGGCGGCGGCAACGATGTTCGCCCTCTACGGCCTGCTCACACGCTATGTCGGGCGCTATGATGCGGCCTCGGTCTCATTCTTCTGGACGGGCACCATCGGCGCGGTGGTGATGACCGCGATCGGCCTCAACCACTGGCAGGCGATGCTGCCGCTCGACTGGTTCTGGATGGGCTGCCTGTGCTGTGCGGCGGCGCTGTCGCACTACCTGCTGATCCGCGCCTATGAGGTGGCCGAGGCCTCGGCGATCCAGCCCTTTGCCTATCTGCAACTGGTCTTTGCCTCGGGCCTCGGGATGGTGCTGTTTGACGAGACGCTGCGCAGCAATGTGATGATCGGCAGCGCCATCGTCGTCTGTGCCGGTCTGTTCACCCTCTGGCGGCAGCGGCTGCGGGAAAAGCGCTAGCCTTTCAGCTCGGCAGTGATGCGCACCGGGCCTGTGGCTTTGCGCAGCTTGGCGCGGTAGATCACCACCCCCTCGACCACCCGCATCACATAGGTGCGGGTTTCCGAAAAGGGGATCGCCTCGACCCAATCCACCACATCGACATCGGCGCGGCGCGGGTCGCCATATTCGGTGATCCAGCGGCGGGGTCGCCCGGGGGCGGCGGTGTAGCCCCCGGCGGCCAGCGCCACCGAGGGGCCGAACTCCTTCACCAGCCCCGCCAGAAAGGGGCTGCCAAGCG
>CALLZQ010000006.1 GCA_937858255.1 uncultured Tabrizicola sp. | reverse complement strand
AAGCGGCAGCCGGCTGGCTGAGGTGAAGGAGTTGTAGACCACCCCCTTCGCCGCCAGGAAATGTTGCGAATGGCTGGAGCGGGTGCCGGTCACCGGCTGGCCCGAGATCGCCGAAAGCGCCGCCAGGGTGCGCGACAAATGCGCCTCCTCGATCACCGGATCGGCATAGACCTCATGTTCCCACATGTGATCGGCCAGTTCATGGCCGGCAGAGACGGCGCGGTGCAGCGCATCGGGGTAGAGCTCGCAGATCCGGCCCGGGGTGAAGACAGTGGTCTTGACCGCCTCGGCATCGAACATGTCCAGGATGCGCCAGATTCCGACCCGGCCGCAGAACTCGCCCTTGGCCCTCTGGCCCCAGGGTTCGTTCAACAGCCGCCGCAGCAGCATTGCGTCGAAGTCGAGCGTGAAATTGACCACGCAGCGTACGCCCTCGGGCCAGGCTAGGTCCGGGATCGGCACGCGGCGGCGGGGCTGGAAGCGGGTGGCAGCCAGCAGGTCGTTGTAACGGGCGTCGGAGGTCTGGTTCATGCGCGGTCTCGATCTGGCAGGGGGTCGGTTAGGCGGCGTGCGCCGCCTGCGCCGTAAAGGAGGGCTGCCTCGGCCGCCCGCAGCCCGGCGATCACCGGGTTGATGACCGGCACGCCCGCCGCCTCGGCCAGGCGCAGGGTCAGGCCGGGGGCGAAGGACATGGCGAAACATCCCAACACCAACGCATCGGCCCCCTCGCGCACACAGGCGCGGGCCTGCTCAACGATGACGGGCAGGTGGCGGTCCAGGTCGGCAACCAGCGCCGCGACCGAGCCACCGACGCGTACCTCTGACAGGAACATCGCCTCGGCCCCTATAGCCGGGATGGGGCGGCGGAGGCGGGGGGGTGTGGGGTCCGAAGAGAGGACGAAAACCCGCTCCCCCAATTCCCCCGCCGCTAGAATCCCGGCCTCGCCCGGGCCGATCACCGGCAGCCCGGAGGTCTCGGTCAGCGCCTCGACGCCGGGGTCGCTGAAGCAGCCGATGACCACGGCCTGATGGCCTTGCGCCTTCCAGCAAGTCGCGGCCTGCCGCAGATGCGGGAAGACCATGGCGATGTCGGCGGCGGATTCCACCGCGCGAGGCCCGTCCTCGGGCGAGGCGATGGCGATGTCGCAGCCCGGGACCCAGTTGGCCAGCATCTGCTGCCGCCGCTCCACCTCGGCCGGGCCGGCGCTACGGTGCAGGGGGCTGACCAGCTGATACAGCAGCCGGGGACGCAAGACGCTTGGGTCCGACATGTAGTCACCTTTCGTCATTCGACACACAGTATTCGGCCCGCGGAGCCGCTCAGCACCCCGCAGGAGCCCGTCCGATCGGGTCAAGTCAGTCATGGGCAGGCCTGACCGGGGAGCATGACGGCCATCGCCTGCCCAGCATCAGGGTTCGATCTTGTCTGGATCGAGCCTGATATCCACAAGAACCGGCCCCTTGATCTCCGAGACCGCCTGGCACGCCTGCTGAAGGCTCTGGAGGCTGTCGACCTTCAGCGAAGTGAACCCGATGGCCGCCGCGACAGCCGCAAAATCCGGGGGGCTGATCATCGAAAGATCGGTACTCATCTTTCGATTGGCCAGTTGGATATGCTCCGCCCCATAACTTCCGTCATTGCAAACCAGGACGACAAGCTTCTGCCCCTGGTTCACGGCCGTCGCCAGTTCGCCAAGGCCGGACAGCAGGAAGCCGCCGTCGCCTGCGACCAGCACCGTCACCTTGCTTTCCGCCGCAACCGAAGCACCCAAAGCCTGCCCAAGACCGCAGCCGATGCCGCCGAAATGGCAGGGGTAGACCAAGGTCTGCGGCGCCCGGACCGGAAGATTGCGCCATGCGCTGGTCACGAACCGGCCCAGATCCGCGACCAGGACCCGATCGGAAGGCAGAGCCTGGTGCAAAGAGCGCAAGGCAAGGTCGATGTCCACGGTTCCGGCAGCTGTGGACTTTCCGCGTGGGATCACCGCGAATTGCTCTGCCTCCGAGCGAAGTGCTGCAACCAGATCCTCGTCCACGGCGCCGGAGGATGGTATCTCCGCCATGTCCAGCAGCTCGATGATCGCGCGGGCCGTCAGCGCCGAATCCCCGATCAGTCGAAGCGTCGGTTGGTCCATGCGCAGGTTTTCGATCGTGTCGGGCAGAATCTGAATGACTCGCTTTCCCTCGAGATAGGCGCCGTTCTCGCTGGTATGCTTGCTCAGACTCGCCCCGAAGGCCACGATGCAGTCCGCTTTCATGATCGCGTCGATCGCGGTCGGATGGCTCAGACCGCCGCAGATCCCAAGATTGGACGGGTGGCCGGTGAACAGTCCCTGCGCCTTGAGCGTGGTTGCAAGCGGGGCACCGATGCGCTCGGCCAAGGCGATCAGCGCGTCGCGATGGTCCTCTCCGCAGGCGCCCCGGCCCGCAAGAACAAGAGGACGGCGCGCCGATGCGATCATGCCTGCCGCTTCTTCTACAGCCTCTGCCGAAGCCGCGGCGGGAACTGGATGCGCCTGGACTGCCTTCACCGGCTGCGTCGCTTCAAGCCATTGCAGGTCGATGCGCATATTGAACACAACCGGCCGCCTCTGGC
>CALLZQ010000005.1 GCA_937858255.1 uncultured Tabrizicola sp. | reverse complement strand
TATAAAAGCCGCCCGCCGAATAATAGCCGATGACGGCATGGGGGCTGCCCGGCGTCCAGCGCAGGCGCGGATCATAGGCGCCGCGCGGCAGGGTGAACCCCTCGCTCTTCTCGGTGATTTCGATCACCCCCGGAAGATCGCCCGCCATGGGCGGCGGCAGGTTGGAAATTCCGTGGAACTGCAAGACCCCACTGCCTAGGCTGGTCAGGGTCATATCCACGCGACCCTGGATCGTCACCTCATTGCCCAGCCGATACCAGCGCCCGATCTGCTCGTGCGGGGAAAAGGCGCCGGCCCCGTCAAACCAGCGCAGCGTGGGGACAAAGGCGCCCTGATCCTGCGTCACGGGGGTGATACTGGCCGCGAAATCTGCCAGCAGCGCCAGCAGCAGGGTTGGCGAAGTCGACACATCCTGCCATTCGCTGCCATCGCCGCCGATCAGATCCGTTGCGCCGGCCTGGCGCCAATAGGCGACCAGATCCCCCTCTTCGCGGACAAAGATCAGATCAGCGCCCGTCGCCACAGGATTGGCCGTCTCGACCGCCGCGCGGCTGGCAAAGGTCGTCCGGTGTTCCAGCATCGCCTCGGCGATACGCTCAAGCATGGGGGGCATGATTTACCTCGCAGATAGAAAAAAGGACGGGGGTTGACCATCTCAAAAGCAACAGGCGGATCATGCCCAACGGCCCTCTGCCCGGATCGAAACATCCACGTCCAGCGTGGCCGGCGAGAAACGCGCTATGCGGATCGATGGCGGGGTATTGGCATCACCGGCCCCGCCAAGTTGAAGCGATCCGAAACCTCCAATCGGCATGGCGGTAACCGACCAGTGCGGCGCGCCGGAGAACGACCTCTCGATATCCCCCACGACCAGCGCAGCCGAAACAAATCCAGAACCGTTTACCGTATTGATCGGCACGGCGCTCAATACCACGCGCTTGCGGCAGACCATTTCACCGTTGGAATATTTGCAGTAATAGCCGTTTGGACCTGTGCCCTCTTCAAGGACCTCTATGACGCGCGCGGCCGCGGCTCCATTGATCACATGGCCATACGACTGCCCGGCGCCAGTCACCCCGGGGTCGATATTGATTGGGATCGCGCGATTTGTATCAAAAATCTCTCCCGCGATAAGATAGCCTTCGACATCGGCGCCGACAGTGACGACAGCCAAGCCACCATCGGTCCAGTTGCCATTATAGCTGTTGCCCTTCACACTGATATTTTTACCCCGGACGACCACTGCATTTTTATTCGGCGCTACATGTCTGGCAGCCACCCCGGCGTCACGAAATTTATTTCCGTGAATTGAAACATCTGAAATCAATTCCGTCTCATTATAAGAGGCGTGCATACCAAGATTGACAATGGCTGCGGCGCCAAACCCAACAATCTCGTTTTCGCAGATGCTCATGCTCTGGAAGCGCACCAACCCGGCATAGTCTCCCTCATTCCCGGAAAATCTGAAAAAGTTGCTGGGAACACCCTCTTTTGCACGGGCCTTGCCATTGAAAAAGTGGATGCCAAACAGTTCGACGGCGCCGGTGCGGATCGGTTGCACGTCGCAAACAGCGATCAGTGGTGAACTCGGGTCATTATCGCAGTCAAAATAGGTGCGGAACGAAACGTCCCGAACGGTGGTCCGACCGCCGGTTCCGTCAGGCGCGATCTGCACATGGAACACGGCATTATTATAATGACCGCCATCGACATCCAGCATATCGACGGCGCGCAGCAGAAAATTACGGCGAACATTGGTTTGCTGATTGGTGGGCTGACACTCACAATCGATAACGCTGTTACCGAAACTGACACCGGCCTGAAGAACAGGATCGTGATCGAAGATGAAGAAAGCCTCGGCGTGGTTTCCCGGTGCCCGCAGGGCTGTTCTCATCTTTACATGGTCAAATCGGCTCTGGACACAGCGGCGCGAAAATACGCCCACATCAAATCCGTCCAGCTCGACATTCAGGAACAGCCCATAGTTGCACTGGCGCAAGTCCAGGCCGACGCTCCAATTTTCCTCGGTGTTAACCAATGCGCCGGTATCGACCTCCAGACAGACATTCACAACCACCGGGTTGAACCCATAGGTGACGGTCTCGCCTCCTGTCTGGTTGAGCAACAATCCGCGTGCCGCCACCGGATTGACAAACCGAACTCGGGTCATCTCCGGTGACCAGTTCAAACTGCCAAGGTAAATGCCCTGCCGCCCAGTGCCAGGGCGACGATCAAAAGCAATCGGATCGTTCTTATAGTACAGACCCGGCGGCAAATGGATTGCGCCGCGCCATGCGGCACAGGCAGCAAAGGCAAGATCGTTTTCAGCGGGGCTGCGATCTGGGCCACCGTTCCAATGTTGCGGGGTCTCCAGCCCGTCAGGAACGAACCCCGACAGGTCAGTGATCAAATTAACTGCATAGTTGACAAACCTGACCCTGGTATCACCCCATTGCAGCACCATGCCGGGAACAGCCACGTTATTCGCGGCCCAGTCTACCGCTGCTGCCCTGTCGCTGAACGACCGCGTGGACAGATCGCCGATCTGCGCCTCGCTCGCGATGTCGACCTCGTTCTGTTTCAGCAGCACGGCCCAGGCAGACAGACCGGACGGGATCGGCTCGCCAAACACGATACGGGTATGGCTGCCGGTATGCTCGATGTCCCAGCGTGACGGCCCCTGCGGTACATTGCCGACCACCACAGCCAGAACATTGGCCTTGGTCCAGACAGTGCCCGCCACCTCCAGATAATTGCGCACCCCGTCACCAGTGGCCGACACGGTGACCGCGCCCTTGTTGGTCAGGGCATCGGCGATGCCTGAAACCTGCGTCAGGATATTGGCCGCCATATTTGCCGCCGCGACGGCCGAGGCCGCATAGCTGGCCGCGCCCTCGATCTGCGCGGCACTTGGCCCCGGGACCATGGCGCCCCCCTGCCACATGACGGTCTGCCCGTCTGCCAGCGGCGCAGTCGGTGTCAGCGCGGTGGTGGACAGAAACCGCAGGCCGCTGGCGGTGCGGGCGCGCACGTCCTGCACGGCCCGGGTCAGCCGGTCCAGCGAGGCCTCAATCCCCCGCTCTGGCCCGGTGACACCGGAAAACCCCTGCTCCAGCTGCGTAACCCGCTCGATCAGCAGCCGCGCCCCGGCAAGGCCTGTCGCCGCCCCGGCGGCCGGCGTCGCCGCGCCAGAGGGGCCAGAGGCCGGCGCGATTGTCCAATGGGCGCCCTCACTCAGCGCAGTGATGGTGCCATCCTTATCGGCCCAGACGGCCAGATCGCCGCCCTCATAGGGCCATGGCACCGAATAGGGGCCGGAACCGGCCACCAGATAGCTGGCGATGGGGTTGGCTGCGTCGATAGTCAAGCTGGCCTCCGACAGGTCAAGGGGCGCAAGCGTTCAGATCAACGGGCAGGATGTTCTCGGCCGAGGCAGCCGGGGCGGATCAGCGCCTCATGGCGATGACCGCAGGGCATTGGCGAAATCGGGCAGGCGCAGGTCCTGCCCGGTGCCGCGCAACGGCACAAAGGGCTGGGTGCGGTAATCCTTCGCTTGCCGCTTGATGCGGCGGCGGTTCAGCATCTCTGCCTCGGGGTCCAGAAAGGCTTGCAGATTATCCGCGACCAGCCGCGAATAGCCAGTGCGCCCATACCAGGCCGAGGACAGAAACGGTGTGTTCTGGCGCAGGCCGTTGGCAATATCGCGCCCGACAAAGGTTTTCTCGCCCTTCACGGCCGCCGTGATATTGCTGACCACGGGTTTCAGCAGACTGCTGGCCGCGCCGACCACCGGCCCGGCCAGCGTCTCGGCGATGCCGCCACCCATCCGGTTCTGCTCGGCGGCAAAGAAATCGCCAAAGATGCCCAGCCCGCCGCCCTGAAACAGCGCGGCCATCCAGAACTTGGCGTCACCCATCGGGCGCGGATCGTTGCCCTTGGCCAGTTCCTTCAGCTGGATCGCCACGCCGCCCAGCACGATCAACAGGGTGCTGACCTTGGCGGCATATCCCCAGCGGTTCATGCCCCAGCTGTCGGCGGCGGCAAAGCGGCGGTACTGGCCCAGCGTCAGCGACAGGGCAAACGATTTGTACATCATCGCACTGCGCAACAGCTCACCCGACAGGCTGCCCGGCGCGGCACTTCCTTGCAGCCGCGCCCGCCCCTCCAGGCTGGCGGTGGGCACGGCATATTCCATCTGCTCGCGGATCGCCGCTTGCAGCCGCATGGCCAGCCCCTCGGCCTCGACCCTCGGCATCGCGGTCTGATGCTCCAGCCAGTGAAAGGGCGTGATGAAATCGGCGCCATCTTTGGCGGTGAACCGGGCCGCCGGATCGCGCAGCGCATCCCAATCGGCGGCGGTGATACCCCGCGTCTCGAAAACCTGCCGCAACCCCTTCGGCAGATCGGCAAAGGCACGGCTGGCCTGTTCCGCCATGAACCCGCCGAATTCCATCTGAAACGCCAGCTTGCGCATGTCGGTCAGGAATGACAGGCCCGTGGCGCGCAGGGTGAAATTCGCCATCCGGTCGGGGATGCCCCCGCCAAAGGTCTTGCCCATGAACCGCGACATGCCGGCCCCGGCATCGGCCAGCGTTTCGGCGACATAGCCCATGCGCGCCGCCTCGGCCCGGCTGGCCTGCGACATCAGCTTGACACTGCGGGTCAGCACATTGCTGGCGCTCATCCCCACCGTCTGCGCGGCAGCGGTGATCGTGGCCACATCGGTGACACTGGACAGCACCGCGCTGCCCAGCTGGGTGCTGGTCAGCACCGCGCGGGTGCCGCCAAAGAACCGCGCCCAGCCGACATGATCGGGAATATTGGCGCTGCCATCCTGATGGGCCAGCATGGTCTTGGCCAGCTTGCCCTGCCGGCTGACGCGATCGGCCATTTTCGGATCGCGCAGATCGGCGGCGCGGCGCAGGCCCAGCTGCTCGGCAAAACCCAGCGTGGCGCGCGGGTTCGGCCCCAGCACGCGCATCAGCGCCACATCGCGCGCCATACCATGCAGCCCGTGCAGCATGGCCGAAAACGGGTCAGAGGTGCCAAATTCGCGGTTATAGGCCAGCCAGTCATCGGCCGACCGGAAATGCAGCACGCGATGCTCGGCCCGCTGATTGGCCAGTGCCCGCCCGCCCACGCTCAGGCTCGGCTTGCGATCATCCCAGCCGCGCGTGGTGATGCCATCATAGACATCCTGCAGGAATGCCCGCACATCGGCCATGGCCGGGGTCTGGCCCTTGGCGGCAAAGGGCTTGGCGGTGCGGTGGTCAATGATCCGATCCCATGCCAGCTTCGGGGCAATCGCTTCGGCCCAGACATCGAAACCGCGCTGCACCAGCTGGCCCGCGTCATGGGCATGCGGCACCCCGTAATCGGCCAGATTGCCGATATGGCCGCCAAAGCTGTTGAACGCCCGGCGCAGCCGTTGCTGCTGGGTACGCACGGCATCGGCCAGCGTCTTGGCCAATGCGTTGCCGGTGGCCTCTCCATGCAGCTCGCGGATCATGCTTTCCAGCATCTTGCCGTTGCGGCTGTTGCCCGCGACATTCAGGCCAACCGTCTCCAGCACCTCGCGGATACCGGCATTGATGCTGTCCTCATAGGCTTCGGTCAGGCTGCGCACGCTCTCGCCCCGATAGCCGGACCCTTCGGAATATTCCAGCAGATTGCGGATCGCCAGCGCCGGATCGGGCGCGGCAAGGATCTCCCGCTCGATCTTCTTCATGACGCGCAACTGGTTCAGCACCTGGTGGCGGCGGATGGCGGTCTTGGCCTTGTTCGCCTCTTTCAGGTCTTTGCCCGCCTGCGCCATCGCGGCACTTTCGGACATGGTGCTGCGATAGCGCGCCACCAGCTGGTCGAATTCGGCGACCATGGCCTGCCCGCGCGCCCGGTCGATCTCGCCAAAATCCATGGCCCGTTGCAGGCAGTCGGCGATATTCGTCATGCGTCACCTCCAAGGCCACAGGCCTGCAACACGGCATCGGCGCCGGCATCGCTGTCCAGATCGTCCAGAATGTCTCGGGCGCGCACCTTGGTGCCGTCGCCCAGGTCAAGTTCCGCATCCAGAAAAAGGTCCAGATCGTCCCGCGCCGCGCGCAGATCTGACAGCTCTCGCTGGATCTGGTCTTGTGCCGATGCTGCGGCAGGCTTATCCTCAACCCGCGCAGTGGCACCGGGAACGCTCGGCGGTGCCGGTTCGGTAGGCACGTTTGAGGTCCGCCCCGGCTGCGCGCCAGTTCCCTGAATGACATCATGCGACGTCAGCACCCAAGCCTTGCCGTCGCCGTCCCAGTCCAGCCTTATGACTGTGCGGCGGGGCGGCGTGTCTGTCGTGATGACATCGCGCCTGCCATTGTATTCTCGGCCAAGCTGTCCTTCTCGCAGCGCGCGGGGCAAATCGCGCACCACAGCTTCACCGTGCTTTTCAAGGATGTGGCGCAAGCCAAGACCGGAACTGCCCCAGACAAAGCGCACAGGCCCAAGGCCGTCCACCGTCATGGCGTTTGGCACCTCGCCGGTCTGATCGTGCAAAAGTCTGTCGATCGCCTTTTCGGGTTGCCCTGCAAGATCATCATACACGGGTCCGAATGGCCCCTCGATGTCATCGCGGATCGTGGCGGCCAGATCCTCGGCCTCTGGCCCCTGCGCGCCATCGTCAAAGGTCATTTCATCGGCAGGCGGCAGATCGGGCGGCGCCTCGGGCGCCACATCCCCGGGGCGGGCAAAGCCGCGCACCGGCCCCAAATCCTCGGGCAGATCGGCAAAGGTGTCGGGGTCGATTGCGCGCAGCACATCGCGCGGGGTCGGCGCGTCCAGCAGGCCGCCCTCGGCGCCGGCCTTGCGCGCGTCGGCGGCATAGCGGGTCAGAAAGTCAGCCACCCGGGCAGTCGGGGCGGCGCGGCCCTTGGTCCAGAATTTCCTGACCAGCGCCGTGGTCAGGGGCGCAACCGGACCTTCCATCAGGTCGGGCTGGTCCAGCAGCTCATTCAGGGCCTTGTTGATGCCGATGCCATCGCGCTTGGCCGTGGTGCGGGCGGCGTTGATCAGACGCATCGCGTCCAGCACATGCCCGGAAATGTCAAACTCCGGGCGCACTGCCCCCGCCTCGATATCGGCTTTCAGCGCCGCCCATTCCGGCACGGCCTGCTCCAGTGCCTTCAACAGGCCGCCGATTTCCTCGGGGTCGGCCTCTACGAACAGCTCGACCAGATCGGGATCATTCCAGGCGCGGGCAAAGATCGCCTCGCGCAACATCTGCTGGCCGTGCCGGTTCAGCGCGCCCTCTTTCGTCACCATGGCATTGCGGGCCGATTTCGGCAGCGCCTTCAACATGCCCCGGACGAATTCGCCATTGGTCTCATCGGTCAGCGCGGCACCCGGGTTGAACAGGGCAAGGCGCGGCCCGGTCATGGCGCGGCCAAAGGACAGCGCCACCTCTGTCGGGGTCATCTGGGCCACGCCGCTGTCCTGCGCATCGATCGTCATCTGGATGCGCTGGTCGCGGGTCAGGTCGGTGCGGCGCTGCGCCACCAGCACCGGGCGGGTGACGCCTTCGGGGATGGCAAATCCCGCGTCCTCGATGGCAGCGCGATAGGCGGCGATCCGATCAGGGTGCCGCTCATAGGCGCGCGCGATCACACCAAAGCGGCCATTGCCGCTCTCGATCATCCCATCCGGGCCGACAATCGGCGCGCCGGTCGCGGCATTCGGCGATGGCATCAGTTGGGCCGGGTCCAGCCGGGCGGCGGTGTCGGCGATCCATGCATCGGAATTCAGGCGGCTGCGGTCGCGCGGCTGAAAATCGCCGCTGGCGCGCGTCAGACTGCCGGCATCCACCACGACATATTCCACATCAATGGTCAGATCATCGCTGACACGCACCTGCCCGGCGCCGGTATAGCCGCGGCTGCTGGTGAAAGATGGCGCATCTTCTCCTGGCAACGGGGCCGAGATGCCCGCCCGGGGCGCCACAGCCTGAACGCCGTTTTCTTTACCAGGGCGAAAACCCTCAACGCGCTCCATGGCATCAAGCATCATCTCACGCTGACGCGATGTAAGGTCGGACATGAGAGTGTCCGACTTCGCGCCGATGGCCGAGGTAATTGCACGGGTGTAAGCCCGGGTATCGTTCTCAAACGCAGGCGCATATCTGGCGATAGCCTGCCCAATGGTCTTGCCACGGTAGCCTTTGCTGGCCCAAAGAAGTTGGGCCTTCGCGCGGCGGCCTTGTTCATAAGTGGGGAACACGGCGAACCTGCCGTCTGTGCCGACCGCGCCCATGGATTGGGCAAACGGTCCGTATTCGATATTGCCGGGATTGTTATTGCGCCATGCCCGGGTGCCTTCCCGGCGCACCGCGTTGCCAGCACCATCAATGACGACAGTGTACCCTTTGCCAGCCTCGACCACCTTTGCAAAAGCCCGCGCGGGCTGGCGGGCCACAATATCCCCCAGCGTGCCCGGCGCCGGGGCGGCGGGGGTGGTGCGCTGGATAACCTCGGCCACCGTCTCATCGCCGCGCATCTGCGCCTCGGCGGCATCCACGGCCAGCTCTGCCTCCAGCGGGTCGGCGCCCGGGGGCGTGGCGGCGCGCAGGGCGGTGCGGCGGGCCCTGGCATATTGCAGCAGCCGCCCGCCGCCGGTGATCGCCCCGGCCAGACCGCCGCCCAGAACCGCGCCCAGGCCAATACGGGTCAGGGCATCGGGGTCGGCCTCGCCCAATTCCTGCGCCACCTGGAATTCGCGCGGCAGCACCGCCGCCTCGCCCGCCGCGCCCAGAACGGCCTCACCCAAAATCATCCGCCAGGCACTGCCCGACACGCCAAAGGGCAACAGCATCAGACTGGTCTGATCTGTCATGGCCCGGGCGCCCGCCCCCAGAAACTCGGCGATCTCGCCGCCGGGCTGATCCAGAATGGCCTGCGCCTCATCCAGATCGGCACGCCGGCGGCTCAGGATTTCCGCCTCGAACGCATCGCGCGACAGCGGCAGGCCGGCCAGACGCGCGGCCATATCCGGGTCAGACTGGGCCAGCTGGGCCAGTTCTTCGACTGCGACATGCTCGAGTGGCACCCAGTTATTTGCCTGATCCCATTTCTTTGCCAGCACGCGCTGGCGGGCATCCTCGGGCAGCGCTGCCCAGATCTCTTCGGTCAGATCGCGGCGCTGCCGTTCGGCATAGTTCCAGGCATCGGTACGGATGGTTTCCGCCCGCCATGCGGCGGACAGCACATCCCAGGTATCGGCATCGTCATCCGGCAAGGGGGCAAGGCCAGTCTGACGCGGGGGCAGCCCCAGTTCTGCATCGCGGGCGCCGATTTCGGGCGCGGCCGGGGCGGGCGCGGGCGCCTCGGCGGCGGGCGCATCCGCCTGCGCCACCTCGGCCGGCGGGATATCTGTTGACGCGGTCCCGGCCGGGGGCGCCACGGCGCTTTGCCAGGCGGCAGACAGTTGCGCCATCGGGTCATCGGCCGGCGGCGCGGGGCTGCGGTTCCTGCGGATCAGGGCAAGCTCTTCCTCGATTGTCACCGCTGCGCCCCCTCGATCAGTGATGGCAGGCTAAAGAGGAACTCGCGCCCGGCCGCATCGCCGGCGATGGGAACAATCAGATCACGGCCATTGCGGGTCAGGACCAGCTTATAGACATCCGTCTCACCGACACGATGTAGGCGCATATTGGCCCATTGCGCCGCCGCATTGGCGCCCAGGGCAGGAACGGCACCGGGGTCGATTGAGGCCGACCGCAGGGCGCGCAGCGGGTCGCCCGCCTCGCCCGCATAGCTCCATGTCTGATACCGATCATCCCAGACGCCACCGCGCAACTGGGTGCCGATATTGTCCCAGGCATCAGCCACAGCATCGCGCGGCACGCCCCGGGGCAGGGCCACCATGCGGCCATTGATCTCTTGCAGCCCGCCCACGGTCAGATCGCCGTTGCGGTCCGGCGTGGCCCCGCTGACGCGCGCCACGGCACGGGCGAACATATCCTGCGCCTCGGTATCGTCCTTGAAGGGCAAGATGCTGTTGTCGCCATCGGGGTTGGCCCCTGCGGCCTCGGCCGCATAGGCGGCGCTGGCAGCCTCCAAGATCTCGGCCTCCATGGCCGGATCGGCAGACAATGCCCCCCCGGTCACGTTCGCAAAGATCAGTTGCCGCTGCGCCTTGGGCGGCAGGCTGACGGTGCCCAGCTTTTCCTTTTGCTGCCCTGTCAGGATCTGGGCCGCCAGATCGCGGTCGCCACCACTTTGCAGGATCGACACAGCGCGGCGGAATGCCGGATCGGCACCCGCCACCTGCGCCACCCGCCGGGCCTCACGCCCATTTGCGGCCAGCGCCTCGGCCAGGGCCAGCTTGGGCGCCACATCCGCCTCGGGCGCAAGCAGCGCCTTTATTCGCGCCTGTTCGTCGGCTGACAGGATCGCCTGCGGGGCGCCATAGCCCGCCTTGCGCTGCCATGCGTCAAAATCCAGCCGCCGGGCAATACCCTCGGCCATGGCGTCCGGGTCTGCCGGGTCGATATCCGGCAGGGGCGGCAGTTCGAACCCGGCGGCGCGGGCGGCGGCAACGCCATCGCTGGCCCATGCGGTTTCCGCTTTGCCCAGCCAGCCCTCAAGAACGGCCAGACGCGCCGCCTGATCGGGGCGGTCCTTTGGTGTGGCCTTTTCCCGGGCAATTTCGGCGCGCAACTGGGCCGGGGTCTTTTGCCGGATATTCGGAATTTCGTCGCGCAAATCCCGCGCCGCCAGGGCCTTGGCATGGGCCTGTTGCAGATCGGCGTCTGTATCCACAATTGCGCGGATATTCGGATCGGTCAGCAGCGCCTCATCGCTGGCCGTCAGGCCCTTTTCAAAAATGTCGGCCTGTGCGTTCAGCCGGTCCTTGACGGCGCGCTTTTGCGCCTCCAGTGCCCGGTCGGCCTCTTTGGCGGCCGCATCATTGCGCCGGGCGATTTCACGCTCGGCCGACAGGCGCAGACCGGCTGCCTTTTCGCCCAGAACATCATAGGCCCCGCCATCCACTGACGCGATGAACGCTTCGGGGTCATCGCTGATGGCCTGCTGCGCGCGCGCGCCAAAGACATCTGCGCGCAGGGCCTGCCGTTCTTCTGCCGCCGCCGCCGGGTCCAGATCGCCCGCGGCCAATCTGGTGTTGATCGCCTCTTCGCCCAGCTCCAGCAGAATGCCGAAACTTTCCTCATCGGCCCGCGCGGCCTCGGCCGTGATGGTGGACCGCTGATCGACCCACAGCGCGGCGCGCTGGCTCTTGGTCAGCGCGATGGCACGGTTGCCCACCGCCAGCCCGTGCCGGTCATTCATCTCGGTGAACGCCAGATCAAGCCGTTCCTTCAGCTCCGGATCTTCGATCTGGTCCAGATACTGCGACCTGATCGCGCTGCTGCGCTGTTCCCAGCCGCTGCCCAGGGCGGCGGGGTCACTGGTCTGCTCGACCTCTTGCCGTGCCCGCGCCAGATCGCGCGCCATGTCCAACTGCACGCGCTGCTGGGTCATGGCATTGCGTTCGTCCAGCACCTTCTGCGCACGCTCGGCCATGCGCTGGCCGAACTCGGCCAGGATGGCGCCGCTTTCCGGGGCCTCGACCTGCACAGATGCCGATCTGCCGGCAATGACGCCAGCCTGGGGAATGGTCAGGGTCATGCGAGCTGCCTCTTGAATGCCGACCAGGTATCAGGCGGGGCAGACAGAAAACTGTTCGCCGCCGAAAACACGCCCTTCATCATGGCCGAGGCCCCGCGCGACCGGGCCAGCCGTGCCTCGGCCGACAGCTCGATGTCGCGCGCCTGCCCGCCGGAACGGATCGACTGGCTTTCAAAGCTCAGCTCGCGCGCGGCGGTTTC
>CALLZQ010000004.1 GCA_937858255.1 uncultured Tabrizicola sp. | reverse complement strand
GCGCGGCGGTTCCAGCCCGTGATGGTGGAAGAGCCGACGGTCGAGGATACGATTTCCATCCTTCGCGGGATCAAGGAAAAGTACGAACTGCACCACGGGGTGCGGATCTCGGACTCGGCGCTTGTGGCGGCGGCGACGCTGTCGCATCGCTATATCACTGATCGGTTCCTGCCGGACAAGGCGATTGACCTTGTTGATGAGGCCGCCAGCCGTCTGCGGATGGAGGTGGATTCGAAGCCCGAGGAGCTGGACCAGTTGGACCGCCAGATCCTGCAGATGCAGATCGAGGCCGAGGCGTTGAAGAAGGAAGACGATGCGGCCTCGGTCGATCGTCTGGAAAAGCTGGAGAAAGAGCTTTCCGATCTGCAACAGCGGTCGGCCGAGATGACGGCAAAGTGGCAGGCCGAGCGCGACAATCTGGAGGCGGCCCGCGATCTGAAAGAGCAGCTGGACAAGTTCCGGGCCGAGTTGGAGCAGGCCAAACGCGAGGGCAACTTTGCCCGCGCGGGTGAGTTGCAATACGGGCAGATCCCGGGGCTGGAGAAAAAGCTGGCCGAGGCTGAGGCGCGCGAGGGTGAGGCCCTGGTCGCCGAGGCTGTGCGGCCCGAGCAGATTGCCGAAGTGGTCGAGCGCTGGACCGGTATCCCCACCACCAAGATGCTGGAGGGGGAAAAGGAAAAGCTCTTGAAAATGGAGGAAGAGCTTGGGCGCCGGGTTGTCGGGCAGCGGGCGGCGGTTGAGGCCGTGTCGCGCGCGGTCAGGCGGTCGCGGGCGGGCCTGTCGGATGAAAACCGGCCATTAGGGTCATTCCTCTTCCTTGGCCCGACTGGCGTGGGGAAGACCGAACTGACCAAGGCCCTCGCCGAGTATCTCTTTGATGACGACAATGCGATGGTGCGCATCGACATGTCGGAATTCATGGAGAAGCATTCGGTCGCGCGGCTGATCGGCGCGCCCCCCGGCTATGTCGGTTATGATGAGGGCGGGGTGCTGACCGAAGCTGTGCGGCGCAGGCCCTATCAGGTGGTTCTGTTCGATGAGGTCGAAAAGGCGCACCCGGATGTGTTTAACGTGCTGCTGCAGGTCTTGGATGACGGGCGGCTGACCGATGGGCAGGGGCGCGTGGTGGACTTCAAGCAGACGCTGATCATCCTGACCTCGAACCTCGGGGCGCGGAGCCTGTCGGAACTCCCCGATGGGGCGGATGCGACGGCGGCACGGCGTGAGGTGGAAGAGGCGGTCAGGGCGCATTTCCGCCCCGAATTCCTGAACCGTCTGGACGAGCAGATCATCTTTGACCGGCTGACCCGGGCGAATATGGGCGGGATCGTCGAGATTCAACTCAAGCGGCTGGAAAAGCGGCTGGCGGCGCGGAAGGTCGCGCTGGAGCTGACCGAGGAGGCCAAGGATTGGCTGGCAGAGGAAGGATATGATCCGGTGTTCGGGGCGCGGCCTCTGAAGCGGGTGATCCAGCGGCAGTTGCAGGATCCTCTCGCGGAAATGCTGCTGGCGGGCGAGGTGCTGGGCGGGGCGGGGGGGCAGGGCTCGGCCGGGCCAGAGGGGGTGGTCATCCGGGACCGGGTCGGGCCGAACCGGCCCGACAAACCCCAGGGGGCGGTGGTTCACTAAGGCCCGAAATCAGGATCACGAACGGGCGAAGGGCGGGGTTTCCCCGCCCTTTCCCATGCCCGGCCGCAGTCGGCAGCGCTTGACCGGAGACGTGGCTCAGTCGAGCGACAGGGCTTCTTTCACGATGGCTGATAACAGGTCATTCACCGGCGCCATTGATCCGTCATATTGCTGGTGGCCGACGGTGATTTTGCCCGGCGCTTCGGGCGTTTCAAAGACAAAGATACCATAGGGGCAATGCTGGATGTTCAGCGGATTTACCTCCATCACCTGACGGCTGACGGTGGCCGAGCAAAAGCTGAACACATCGGCGCCCAGAAACAACACCCGGTCAGAGCCGACATCGGCGCGGGTGCGTTCCAGCATCTCACCGGTATGGCTGACGTGATCGACCACCAGACCGGCACCGACGATGGCGCTTTCAATCGCAAAGGTCACGTTCTCGAAGCTGTCCTCGACCTGATAGGTGACTGGCGGTGTTTCAGCCCGGGCGGCGTTGGCGAGTAAAAGGCCGACGATCAGGGAAATGCGGGTCATGGGATCCTCCTGCCGGGCAGGCTGGAGGTAAAACATTCATCCCTCAAGATGTGTTTTCGTCGCGGTGCCGATGTTTCAGGGTTTTCCCGCAGACGTGAGATGGTTTGCTTTGCCTTTTGAGCGGGCCTGTTCATCTTGGAAAGGCAGATGCGACAGGAGGGATGCCATGGGTTTTCGCAGCGAGTTCACTTGGTCAGACGTGACCCCCAAGGCGACTTGGCTGAACCGGCGACGCCTGTTGGCCGGGATGGGGGCGATGGCCTCGGCGGCGCTGACCGGCGCGCCGGCGATGGCCGGCATCCAGGCTGGCAAAGGTCAGTGGTCCACCGAGGAGGCACCCAACACGCTGGAGCAGAGCACCACCTATGACAACTTTTATGAGTTCGGGTGTGACAAGGGCGA
>CALLZQ010000003.1 GCA_937858255.1 uncultured Tabrizicola sp. | reverse complement strand
TTGGCGGCGTGATCTTCCGCGAGCCGATCATCTGCAAGAACGTGCCGCGCCTTGTTCCCGGCTGGACCCGGCCGATTGTAGTGGGCCGCCACGCCTTTGGCGACCAGTACCGCGCGACCGACTTCCGCTTTCCCGGCAAGGGCAAGCTGACGATGAAATTCGTCGGCGAGGATGGCACGGTGATCGAGCGTGACGTGTTCGACGCGCCCGCCGCCGGGGTGGCGATGGGGATGTACAACCTCGACCAGTCGATCATCGACTTTGCCCGCTCGTCCTTTAACTACGGGCTGGTCAAGGGCTGGCCGGTCTATCTGTCCACCAAGAACACCATCCTCAAGGCCTATGACGGGCGGTTCAAGGACCTCTTCCAGAAGGTCTATGAGGAAGAGTTCGAGGCCGAATTCAAAAAGGTCGGCATCCATTACGAACACCGGTTGATCGACGATATGGTGGCCTCGGCGCTGAAATGGTCGGGTGGCTATATCTGGGCCTGCAAGAACTATGACGGCGATGTGCAGTCCGACACCGTTGCACAGGGCTTTGGCAGCCTTGGCCTGATGACCTCGGTGCTGATGACCCCCGATGGCAAGATTGTCGAGGCCGAGGCCGCGCATGGCACCGTCACCCGCCATTACCGTCAGCACCAAAAGGGGCAGCAGACCTCGACCAATTCCATCGCCTCGATCTTTGCCTGGACCGGCGGGCTGAAGCACCGGGCCAAGCTGGATGACAACGCGGCGCTGATGAGCTTTGCCACCACGCTGGAAAAGGTCTGCGTGCAGACGGTCGAGGATGGCTGGATGACCAAGGATCTGGCGCTGCTGGTCGGGCCGGATCAAAGCTGGCTGACCACGATAGGCTATCTGGAAAAGGTCGACGAATACCTGAACAAGGCGCTGCAAGCCTAGGTTCTGAAACGAAAAAGGGCCGCAGCGATGCGGCCCATTTTGCGGCGATCAGTTCGCGGCAAAGATATAATCGTTCGGCCCGATCTGGATCGAGGTATAGCCGAACCCCTCCAGCATCTTGGCAGCCTCGGGATGGGCATTGTCGCGCTGCAACAGCTCGACCCAGAGCGCGGGCTTGCGGGTTTTGAGGATCTTCTTGGCGCCGGTCAGCACATCCATATGCATCCCCTCGGCGTCGATCTTGATGAAACCCAGCGCCTTCATCTCATTGGCGTCGATCAGATCGTCCAGTGCCACCATCGGGATACTGCCATCCTTGGCCGGGGTAAAGGCGGTGCCGCCAAGGTTGCGCGGGTTGAACTTGGCCACCTCGCCCCGGCCCGATTTGGCGCCGACAAGGCAGTTATAGGCCAGCGCATCGGTCAACCCGTTCAGTTCGAGGTTGCGGCAGAGCGTGGCGTAGACATTCGGCTGCGGCTCAAAGGCCAGCACCTGCTTGGCCCCCAGCACCTTGCCGAAGAACACCGAGTGGTTGCCGATATTGGCGCCGATGTCACAGACCGTGGTGGTGGCGTCGATCAGGTTCAGCCCCTGCACCGTGGCCAGCAACCGCCCCTCATAAAAGCTGCGCGATTTCAGGATGGTGCGCTGCACGAAATCATCCTGCGCATTGGGCAGCGACAGGGCGATGTCCTGCGTGCCGCCATGGGCAAAGCGCAGCACATGGCCCTCTTCCAACAGCCCGACCCGTTGCAGCATCAACTGCTCTTCCATCAGACGCAGCATCGTATCCAGCTTGCCGTTCAGTTCGGCCAGATCGACGGATTGCACCTCGGCCTGCGGGGTCTCTACGACCCCGAGGGTTTTCTTCGCCTGCATTGTTTGCCTCATATGTTTTTGCGCCATTGTGCCAGAACGGGGCAGCGGTACAAGAGCATTCGGGCAACAGCCGCTGGCAAATCCTCTGGACAGGTCAGCTTGGCTGTCCTAAGTGGAGGCATGAGCCCCGCCCAAACCCATACCGCGATGGAAGATGCCCAAGGCATTGGCCTAGGGGTGTTCCTCTGCGCCTTCAGCCTGCAATTCCTGACCCATGCCGGGCTGATCACCGGCCAGACGGCGGGGATCGCGGTGATCACCTCTTACCTGACCGGCTGGTCGTTCGGGGCGGTTTTCTTTGTGATCAACATCCCGTTTTATGCGCTGGCCTGGTTCCGCCTTGGCCCGCAGTTCACGCTGAAATCGCTGTTGTCGGTCACGGCCCTGTCGGCCCTGACCGAGGTGTTTCCGCAGTTCTTTCAGATCGGCCATGTCGCCACGCCGCTTGCGGCGGTGCTGGTCGGCTGCCTGACCGGCGTGGGCCTATTGGTGATGTTTCGCCACAATGGCTCGCTCGGCGGGCTGGGGGTGGTGGCGCTGATCGTGCAAGATCGCCTCGGCTTTCGCGCCGGCTACGTCCAGCTTGCCGCCGATGTGGTGATCTTTGCCGTGGCGGTGACGCTGTTTCCGCTGGCGCAAGTGTTCTGGTCGCTGGTCGGCGCGGTCATCCTCAACCTCATCATCGCCATCAATCACCGCCGCGACCGTTATATCGCGACGTGACGGCTGGCCAATCGCGCGCAAAGCCTGTATGGGCGGCGCCAACAGCATATCCTTTTGAAAGTGACCTCCGATGGAGCTTCGCAACATCGCCATCATCGCGCATGTCGACCATGGCAAGACCACGCTCGTTGACGAGCTTCTGAAACAGTCGGGCGCCTTCCGCGAGGGGCAGGCCGTCAGTGAGCGCGCGATGGACAGCAATGACATCGAGCGCGAGCGCGGCATCACCATTCTGGCCAAATGTACCAGCGTCGAGTGGAACAGCACGCGGATCAACATCGTCGATACCCCCGGCCACGCCGACTTTGGCGGCGAGGTTGAGCGGATCCTGTCGATGGTCGATGGCGTTTGCCTGTTGGTCGATGCCGCCGAAGGCCCGATGCCGCAGACGAAATTCGTGCTGGCCAAGGCGCTGGCGCTGAACCTGCGCCCCATCGTGGTGCTGAACAAGGTCGACAAGCCCGATGCCGAGCCGGATCGCGCCCTGAACGAAGTGTTCGACCTGTTCTCGAACCTTGGCGCCAGCGATGAGCAGCTTGATTTTCCATACGTCTATGCCTCGGGCCGCTCGGGCTGGGCTGACAATGAACTGGACGGCCCGCGCAAGGACCTGTCGGCGCTGTTCGACCTGATCGTGCGCCACGTCCCCTCGCCCAAGCAGATCGCACGCGCGGGTGAGCCGTTTCAGATGCTGGCGACCACGCTCTCGGCCGATCCGTTTATCGGCCGCATCCTGACGGGCCGGGTTGAGGCCGGTACGCTGAAGGTCGGCACCGCGCTCAAGGCGCTCAGCCGGACCGGAGAGCGGATCGAGCAGTTCCGCGTGACCAAGATCCTCGCCTTCCGCGGCCTTGGCCAGCAACCGATTGATGAGGCGCAGGCCGGCGATATCGTGACGCTTGCCGGCATGACCAAGGCCACCGTGGCCGATACGCTCTGCGATCTGTCGGTCGAGACGGCGATCCCGGCGCAGCCGATTGACCCGCCGACCATTACCGTGACCTTTGGCCTCAACGACAGCCCCCTTGCCGGCCGTGATGGCAGCAAGGTGCAAAGCCGCGTCATCCGCGACCGCCTGATGAAAGAGGCCGAGCAGAACGTGGCGATCAAGATCGCCGACACCCCCGGCGGTGAGGCCTTTGAGGTTTCCGGGCGTGGCGAACTCCAGATGGGCGTGTTGATCGAAAACATGCGCCGTGAGGGCTTTGAACTGTCGATCAGCCGCCCGCGCGTGATCATGCGCGAAGAAAACGGCGAGCGGATGGAGCCGGTCGAGGAAGTCATCGTCGATGTCGATGACGAGTACACCGGCGCGGTAATCGACAAGCTGACGGGCGAGCGCAAGGGCGATCTGGTCGAGATGAAGCCCGCCGGCACCGGCAAGACCCGGATCGTGGCGCATGTGCCCTCACGCGGGTTGATCGGCTATCACGGCCAGTTCCTGACCGATACGCGCGGCACCGGCGTCTTGAACCGCATCTTCCACGGCTGGACCCCGCACAAGGGCGCCATTCAGGGCCGTCGTCAGGGCGTGCTGATCTCGATGGAGAACGGCGTTTCGGTCGCCTATGCGCTGTGGAACCTCGAAGAACGCGGTCGCCTGTTCATCGGCCCGCAGGAGCAGATCTACGAGGGCATGATCATCGGCGAGCATAGCCGCGACAATGACCTTGAGGTGAACCCGCTCAAGGGCAAGAAACTGACCAACGTCCGCGCCAGCGGCACGGATGAGGCGGTGCGCCTGACCCCGCATGTCAAGATGAGCCTTGAAGAGGCGATTGCCTATATCGACGACGATGAACTGGTCGAGGTGACGCCCAAGATCATCCGCCTGCGTAAGCGCCACCTTGATCCGCATGAGCGCAAGCGCCAGTCGCGCAAGGAATAAAAGAAAACGCCCCCGGAACTCCGGGGGCGTTTTTCGTTTCAGGGGCTGCGGTCAATCCGCGCCGTGGGCAATGTTGCCCGGCTTGACCAGCTTTTTCTGGATCGCCCAGATCAGCACGGCCGTCCCCAGACCGATGGCATCGGTGAGATAGCCCGAGTCGATCATCCCCATCGCCGCCAGCACCAGCACCCCGCGCAAGACGATATGCAGGTTGCCAAAGAACCAGCCCTGCACCGCGCAGGACAAGAGATACACCCCCAACAGCGCCCCGATCACCACATGGATGATGTCCAGCGTCGAACCTTGCATCAAGAGTTCCGGCGAAGAGAAGAACATGAAGGGCACGATGAACGCCGCCAGCCCCATCTTGAAGGACTCCACGCTCGTCTTCATCGGGTCCGACTGTGCGATGGCCGCGCCGGCATAGGCCGCGAGGGCGACGGGCGGGGTGATGGCTGACATCACCGCAAAGTAGAAGATGAAGAAATGCGCGGTCAGCATGTCGATACCCATCGAAATCAGGCCGGGCGCGATGACGCTGGCCGCCACCGCATAGGCCGCCGTGGTGGGCATCCCCATGCCAAGGATGATCGAGACCACCATGGCAAAGAACAGCGCGACCACCTGATTATTCTCGGCCAGCCCGAGGAGCAGCGAGGAAAACCGTGTGCCAAGCCCTGTCAGCGCGATCACCCCCACGATGATCCCGGCAGCGGCACAGACCGCGACCAGTTGCAGGGTCATCTTGGTCGAGATTTCCAGCGCGAACAGCACCTCTTTCACGCCCATCTTGTAGGGCGTCAGCCACGAGACCACCGCCGCCGCGCCCATGGCCAGCGTCCCGGCCCGGATCACCGAATAGCCCATGAACAAGGCGCCGATCAGGATGAAGATCGGGATGAAGAGAAAGGCTTGCCGCGCCAGCTTGGCGAATTTCGGCAGTTCTTCGCGCGGGATCCCCTTCATGTCATATTTCTGTGCCGCCAGATCGACGTTGAAATAGACCGACACGAAATAGAGCAGCGCCGGGATGATCGCGGCAATCACGATGTCGGAATAGGCGATGCCGGTGATTTCCGACATGATGAAGGCGCCCGCCCCCATGATCGGCGGCAGGATCTGCCCGCCCGAGCTGGCCGCCGCTTCAACCGCGGCGGCGGTCTGCGGCTTGTAGCCCACGCGCTTCATCAGCGGAATGGTCAGCGAGCCGGTGGCCACGACGTTGCCGGCGCTGGTGCCGTTGATCATCCCCATCAGGCCCGAACCGAAAACTGCCACCTTGGCCGGCCCCCCGCGACGGTCGCCCGCGGCGGCAAAGGCGAAGTTCACGAAATACTCACCCACGCGGCTGGCCTGAAGGAAGGCGGCAAAGGCCACGAAGAGGATGATATAGGTCGAGGAAATCGCCGTGGTCGGGCCAAGGATGCCTTGGTCGGTGAAGATATAGGTAAAGAACCGGGTCAGGCTGTAGCCCTTGTGATACAGGATCCCGGGCAGCCACGGGCCGACAAAGCTGTAGATCACAAAGATTCCGGCGATGATGACCAGCGCCAGCCCCGCCATGCGCCGCGTCAGTTCAAGGATCAGGACGACCCCCACCAGCGCGGCCCACATATCGGCCTCTTTCGCCAGCGCGGTGCCCGCCCGCAGCCGCAGGAATGGCGCGTGATAGATGATGTAGAGCGTCGCGGCGATGGCGGCCAGTGCCAGCGCGATATCGGCCAGATCGAGACGGGCGCGGCGCGGCTCGGGCAGGAACCAGCCAACCGCCAGCACCCAGAAGGTGCCCACTGTCAGCGGCACACCAAAGCTCCAGCGATAGGCGGTGGCCGAGGCGGCCTGATCAACCCCCATATCGGAGATGTAGAACAGCAGCACCTGTGCCAGCGCCACGACGATCAGCGCCGCACCGGGCGCAAGGATCATCAGCCGACCGGGGCGCAGCGGGCCATCCTCCTCGCCGAAACTCAGCGAAGAGAACAGCAGAAAGCCGATGACCAGCCCGCCGCCGACATGGATCAGCCGGTAGGTCCAGGTTTCCAGAGGGTAAAGGTTCATCACCCCGATGTGAAAGGCGGTGTAGGCAACGCAAAGCGCCGCAACGATCAGGCCGATCTGGCCGATGGGCTTGCGCTGGTTGCCTGCAAAAATCTCATTATCGACGCCGGCAGCGATATCCTGCGCGGGCGCGTCTGTGCTAGGCGCGGTCATGGGTGTCCCCCGGGGAATGGATTGCAAGGGCTTGCAAAAAGGGCGCCCCGTTGGTTCAGGGCGCCCGCAGTCACCTGAGCGGTGGCTTACTTCAGGTTATCGGGCACGGTGATGCCCTTTTCCTCAAGGTATTTGACGGCGCCCGGATGGAAGGGCATGAAGGTGTTCTTGTCCCAGTTCGCCAGCAGGGTTTCCTTGGCGGCGGCATGGATTTGCAGCATGCGCTCGGGGTTATCCAGCGCCAGCTTGGTGATCTCATAAGCCAGGCTGTCGGGCATGTCCTTGTGCGCAATGGCAAAGTTCCACAGCGCCACCGTCTGCTGGTCATAGTCATGGCCGCTGTAGGTGCCCGACGGGATCGTCAGCGGCGCCATCGCCGGGAAGGCCTCCAGCACTTTGGCCTGTTCTTCGGGGGTAAAGCCGAACATGACGACATCCTGCTGGGCGGCGAGTTCGGCAAAGGCCGAGATCG
>CALLZQ010000002.1 GCA_937858255.1 uncultured Tabrizicola sp. | reverse complement strand
CAGACCAGGGACTTTCCGCCTCGGGCGGGCCCGGATTTTTGCCAAACCCGCGCAAAAAGGCAGCAAGTTTTGGCGTGTTGCGAAAATCCCGCCCCGCCGATACCAACCCGATTGATGAGGCCTAGCCGCCGCCTAATCCGCGCCAAGAACCTGTAGAAAGGCCGGGCCGAAACGCTCGGTCTTTTGATCGCCCATGCCCTGAATGGCTGACAGTTCGCCCAGGGTCGAGGGGCGGCGCTCGGCGATCTGGCGCAGGGTGCTGTGGGTGCAGATTAGATATTTGCCGGTCCCGTCCTCACCGCGCAGCAATTGCAACTGGGTTTCGGCCAGACGGTCGAACAGATCGCCCGCGGCCCGCCCGGCAAGCCGCATCCGCGCCGGGTGCAGGGTTTCCGTCGCACCGGTGATCACACTCAGGAAAGCCGCGCCATAGCTTTCCAGCTTTTTCGCGCCGACGCCGGTGATTCCCGCCATCTGATCCAGTGTCGCAGGCTTGCGCTCGGCCATCTCGATCAGCGTCCGGTCAGGGAATACCACATAGGCGGGTACGCCAGCAGCCTCGGCCAGGGCGCGGCGTTTGGCCTTGAGCGCCGAGAGCAGGGGGGCGTCCTCCTCCGAGACCAGCGCCTTGACCGTGGCCCGTGGCGCAGCATTGGTCAGGCTGTCCCGGCGCAGGGTAATGCTGGCCTCGCCCCGCAGGATCGGCCGGGCACTGTCGGTCATCCGCAAGGCGCCGTGACGCTCGCCATCCGGGCGGATCAGGTCACGGCCCATCATCTGGCGGAACACCGCGCCCCAAGCCGCCTTGGACAGCTCTCGCCCGACGGCAAAGGTAGGCAAGGCATCGTGGCCCTTTTCGCGAACCTTGGTGGTGGCATTGCCGGTGAGGATGTCGATCAGATGCCCGGCGCCGAACCATTCGCCGGTGCGCAGGATGGCGGAAAGTGCCTTGCGCACCGCCTCGGTCGCATCGAACAGATCCGCCGGACGTTCGCAGAGATCACAATTGCCGCAAGGCTGCGCCGTCTCGCCGAAATAGCCCAGCAGCACTTGCCGCCGGCAACCGATCGCCTCGGCCAGCCCGAGGAGGGCGTTGAGACGGGCATGGTCAGCGGCCTTGCGGTCGGCGGGGGCCAGCCCCTCATCAATCTGCGCGCGGCGCAGGCGAATGTCATCAGGGCCGAACAGCGTCAGCGTCTCGGCGGGCGCGCCATCGCGCCCGGCACGGCCGATTTCCTGATAATAGGCCTCGATGGATTTGGGCAGATCGGCATGGGCGACCCAGCGGATATCGGGTTTGTCGATTCCCATGCCAAAGGCAATGGTCGCGACCACAATCAGCCCGTCTTCCTGCTGAAAACGGATTTCGACCTGCCGCCGGTCATCGGGATCCATCGCGCCGTGATAGTGGCAGGCAGAATGCCCGGCCTCGCGCAGGGCCTGTGCCAAAACCTCGGTTCGCGCCCGGGCGGCGCAATAGACAATGCCCGATTGCCCCCGGCGCGCCGCGGCAAAGCGCAGGATCTGTTCGCGCGGCTTGTCCTTGGCCGCAAAGGCAAGGTGAATATTGGGCCGGTCGAAGCCGCGCAGAAAGGTTTCCGGCGGCTCGCCATCGAACAGGCGCGCGACGATTTCGGCCCGGGTTTCTTCATCCGCTGTGGCGGTAAAGGCGGCCAGCGGCACCCGCAGGCTGCGGCGCAATTCGCCGATACGCAGGTAATCGGGGCGAAAGTCATGGCCCCACTGGCTGACACAATGTGCCTCATCCACCGCGATCAGGTTGCAATTGGCGCGGCGCAAAAGCTGAACCGCGCTGCCCGAGGCCAGCCGTTCGGGCGCCATGTACAGCAGCTTCAGCCGCCCCGCGTCGATGGCGGCCGACACATCGCAGCACACCAGCCCGGTGGAAAATACCTCTTCGGTCTCGGCTTCGGTATTGGCCGAGGTCAGCGCCCCCGCCTCAACCCCCGCTGCGCGCAGCGCGCGAACCTGGTCGCGCATCAGGGCAATCAGCGGCGAGATGACCACTGTGACGCCATCGCGGCACAGGGCCGGAAGCTGAAAGCACAGCGATTTGCCCCCCCCCGTTGGCATGATCGCCAATGTGTTGCGCCCCGCCAGAACGGCGAGCACAATCTCTTCCTGGCCCGGGCGGAAACCCGAAAAGCCAAAAATCTGATGCAAAAGCTCGGTGGGGTCGGTCATCGTCGGGGCTGGATTACATCCCGCCGGTAAGGATCAGCCGTTGCAGGAAAAAGATCACAATCAGCACGATCAGCGGCGCAAGGTCGATGCCCCCGAGATTGGGCAGAAACGCCCTGATGCGCGAATAGATCGGGTCGAGCAATCGGCTGATGCCGTACCAGATTTGTGCGACGAGCGGCTGGCGCAGGTTCAGAACCTGAAAGTTGATCAGCCAGGACATGATGATGTGGATCAGGATGATCCACTGGGCGATGCGCAGGATCAGAAGAAAGGTCTCGAGCAAGGCAGTCATCGGTGGCCCTTTCAGGGTGAATGCTAGGGATAGTGGTATAGCTACCCCGCAACCCCAACAAGGGCAATGGCATTCGGGCCGGGGGCCGGGCGGTTTCCGTGGCGTCGCGCTTGACCTTTGTGGCAATCCGGTGCAGGGCCGCACCAGCAGGAGATTGCCGATGTATCCCTATTTCCGAATGCTCAAGGAATTGCTGAAATTCCGCAACGCTCCCAAACTCGGCTTTTTCGACACTCATGTCAGCCACCACCGGATCTGGCCATGGGATCTTGACCCCTGGATGGAGCTGAACAACGGCCGCACCCTGACAATCTATGATCTGGGACGGATCCCGCTGGCCAATCGCATGGGCTTTCGCGAGGTGATGCGGGCCAATGGCTGGGGCATGACAGTCGCGGGCAATACCACGCGGTATCGCCGCCGCGTCAAACTGTTTGACCGGGTGGAAATGCGCACGCGGCTGATCGGCTGGGATGCCCGGTTCATCTATATGGAGCAGTCGATGTGGCGGCAGGGGGAATGCACCTCGCATCTCTTGCTGCGCTCGGCTTTGGTCAAGGCGTCGGCGGGACGCGCCGGCATCGTGGCGCCATCGGAAATGGCGATTGCCTTTGGTCAGGACGGGGTCAGCCCGCCCCTGCCCGCATGGGTGCAGGCCTGGGCTGAGGCCGAGACGCATCGCCCCTGGCCACCCGAGATGTGAGGGCGCGCTTGCGCCCTCGCGGCTTTTCGGGCTTGATCTGGCCAACGGTCAGGGACCGGCCGAGAGGAGAGCAGGGTATGGACGCCGCGCGTAAACGCATCTGGGGCTGGTATTTCTTTGACTGGGCCAGTCAGCCCTATAATACGCTGCTCTTGACCTTTATCTTTGGCCCCTATGTCGTGTCCGTCGTGGGCGACGGCAGCGCCGCGCAGACGATCTGGGGGTATGGGGTCGGGGCTGCCGGGGTACTGATCGCCATCCTCTCGCCCCTGTTGGGCGCTATTGCCGACAAGGCCGGCGGGCGCATGGCCTTTATCTGGCTGTTTTCCATCCTTTATGTCCTGGGGGCATGGATGCTGTGGTATTCGGCGCCCGTTGATTTCAACGTCTGGGCGGTGATGATCTGGTTCAGTGTCGGCCTGATCGGCATGGAATTCGCCACCACCTTTACCAATGCGATGCTGCCCGATCTGGCCCCGCGTGAGGAATTGGGCCGCATCTCGGGCAGCGGCTGGGCTTTCGGCTATATTGGCGGCATCATCGCCCTTGCGATCATGCTGCTGTTTTTGGCGGAGAATCCGGCGGGCAAGACCATGCTGGGCGGTACGCCGCTGTTCGGACTTGATCCTGCGTTGCGCGAAGGCACCCGCTCGGTCGGGCCGCTGACGGCGATCTGGTATGCCGTCTTCATGATCCCGTTCTTTCTGTGGGTACGAGAGCCGCCCCGGACAGATACCATCAGCATCGGCGCCGCCATCCGCAGCGCCTGGCCTGAGTTGCGGCAGACCCTGAAAGGGCTGCCCTCGCGGCAAAGCCTGTTTGCCTATCTGACATCGTCGATGTTCTATCGCGACGCGCTGAACGGCATGTACACTTTTGGCGGCATCTATGCGGCGGGCGTTCTGGGCTGGGGCGTGACGCAGGTCGGCATCTTCGGCATTCTGGCGGCGCTGACCGGCGCGATCTTTGCCTGGCTGGGCGGGCGGGCCGATAGCCGGTTCGGGCCAAAGCCGGTGATCATCGTCAATGTGCTGGTGCTGACGGCGGTTGCGGTGGCCGTGGTTTTCGTCAGCCGGGAGAGCGTTTTCGGCATGCCCGTGGGGCCTGAGAGCAAGCTGCCCGACATTGCCTTTTATGTTCTGGGCGCGCTGATCGGGGCGGGGGGCGGCTCGTTGCAATCGGCCAGCCGCACGATGATGGTGCGCCAGGCGCCGGCAGACAAAATCACCGAGGCTTTCGGGCTCTATGCGCTGGCCGGCAAGGCAACCTCGTTCATCGCGCCGCTGTCGATCGGTATTGCCACCGATCTGACCGGCAGCCAGCAACTCGGCGTGAGTCCGCTTATCGGTCTGTTCCTTGTCGGGTTGGTTCTGCTACTCTGGGTTAAACCAGAGGGCGATCAGGCGGTGTGATGACAGGTTTCCGGGCAATTGCGGCTCTTTTGACGATTCTGGCGCTGATCCCTGCGGATGCGAGTGCCGAGAAACTGGCCAACAAATTGCTGGGGGCCAAGACGGCACCCAGCCAGCAGGCCCCGATGCCCATCGGATCCTATGCCAAGGGATGCGGGGCCGGTCTGGTCGAATTGCCTGAAACCGGCCCGACCTGGCAGGCGATGCGCCTGTCGCGCAATCGCAATTTCGGCCATCCCGAGATGATCGATTTCCTGATCGACCTGTCGCAGACCGCGCGGCAGATCGGCTGGGCAGGGCTTTACATCGGAGACATCAGCCAGCCGCGCGGCGGCCCGATGACCAGCGGGCACGCCAGCCACCAGATTGGCCTCGATGCCGATATCTGGCAATTGCCGCCCAAGCGTCTGAACCTGAGCCGGGCCGAGCGTGAGAAGATCAGTTCGATTCCCGTACGCTCTGCTGACCAACGGTCGGTGACAAAGAACTGGACCAAGCGCCATCAGGCGGTGATGAAGGCCGCTGCGCTGGACCCGCGTGTAGACCGGATTTTCGTGGCTGCCGCGGTCAAGATCGAGATGTGCAAGACCGCGACCAAGGCCGATACTAAGTGGTTGCAAAAGATCCGACCCATTGCGGGGCATGACACGCATTTTCATGTGCGCCTGAAATGCCCCAAGGGCGCGCGGCTGTGTGAAACGCAAAAGCCCTCGGTCAGCGAATTGTCCAAGGGTGGCAATGGTTGCGATGAGACGCTTGAATGGTGGGTGACGGACTACCTGAACCCGCCCAAACCCTCAAAACCACCCAAAGACCCGCCGCCGCGCAAACGCCATCCGCGCGAATACACGATGGCCGATCTGCCAAAACAATGTCTCGACGTTCTCGCTTCGCCGTAATCCTGTCGGTGCTTGTCGGCTTTGGCTTGCAAGGCAGCGCTGGCGGTAACGCGCCCGAGGGGTATTTCGGGGCGTTCCGCTGGGTCATGTCTGACAAGAATTTCGGGGGGCTTTCGGCCATTGAGGTCGAGGGTGACGGGGCCGCTTTCGTTGCCCTGTCGGATAAGGGGCAATTCATTCGCGGTACGCTGCTGCGCGATGACGAGGGGCGCATTCGGGCTGTGCGGGTGGTGCCGATCCAGCCGCTGAAGTCCGACACGACCGCACCCTTGCGCAAGGGGCGTAACGATAGTGAGGGGCTGGCAATCGCGCCTGATGGCACGGCCTATGTCTCATTCGAGGGGGCGGCGCGGGTATTGCGGTATCGCCAGATCGACGGTCTGGCTGAGAACCTGCCGACCCCCGATGCCTTTGGCGCCTTCCCCCGCAACTCTGCGCTTGAGGCGCTGGCCATTGATCGTCAGGGCGCGCTTTATACCCTGCCCGAAGAATTGCCGGGCAGCAAGAAACCGCGCCTGCTGCTGGGGCAGCCCGGGAACCCCGGGGGCAAGGATTTTCCGGTTTGGCGCTTTGCCAAGGGCAAATGGACCCAGCCCTTTGATCTGCCGCGCCGGGGCAGTTTCCTGCCGGTCGGGGCGGATTTCGGGCCGGACGGGCGGCTTTATGTGTTAGAGCGGCAATTTATGGGCATCAGCGGATTTGCCAGCCGGGTCCGGTCCTTTGTCATTGCCAAGACGGCTCTGACCGCTGAACGGGTCGAGATGCAAAGCCCGGTTGGCCTGCATGACAACCTGGAGGGGCTGTCAGTCTGGCGCGATCCCACAGGGGCGATCCGGCTGACCATGATCTCGGACGATAACTTCCTGCCGCTGCTGCGCACCGAGATTGTCGAATACCGCATCACGCATTGACAGAACCCGCCAGCGGGATTAGGGCAGCGCGTCCCCGTCAGGGGAACCCCATCCCGGGGCAAGTCTCCGCGACCTTGCATAAAAAACGGAACGTATCATGCAAAAACTTCTGCCCGGCATTCTTGCCATGGCGGCCACTGTCGTGGCCTCAAACATCCTTGTGCAGTACCTTTTTGGTCAGTGGCTGACCTGGGGTGCCTTTACCTATCCGGTGGCCTTCCTTGTCACCGACCTGACCAACCGTATCTATGGGGCGCGTTCGGCCCGCATCGTGGTGCTGGCGGGTTTTGTCACCGGCATCATCTGCTCGCTGATCGGCACGCAGATCATGGGTGAGTTTGGCCCGCTGGTCACCCTGCGCATCGCCATCGGCTCTGGCCTTGCCTTCCTGACCGCGCAACTCCTCGATGTGGCGGTGTTCAACCGTTTCCGCGAGGGGAGCTGGTGGCGCGCGCCGCTGGTCTCGACCCTCGTCGGGTCCAGTGTCGATACCGCGTTGTTCTTTACCATCGCCTTTTCGGCGGCGCTGACCGCGTTGGAGCCATCCAATGACGTGACCTGGGCGGGTGAGATTGTGCCGCTGTTGGGCTGGGGTCCGGCGGCGCCGCTCTGGGTTTCGCTGGCGGTTGCGGACTGGGCGGTGAAGCTCGCGCTCGCTTTGGTGGCACTTGTGCCGTTCAAGATGATTGTCGGAAAAGTTACGGCAAAGGTTGCGTAAAAAGATTTGACAGACACAAAATCTGTGTCACGCTGACCTTATCGGCAATCTTTTGAAAGGAGGTGATCCAGTGTCTAGAGTGATATTGGAGAGAGGTGTCGGGACAGTCAGGGGGAATGTTTTCTAGGGGCAGCCCCTTAGCAAAAACAGATCACTGATTGGGCCTTTTTCCTAACTGGCCCATCTCCTTGGAACTCGGAAAGGGTCGCCGCACACCGGCGACCCTTTCTCTTGTCAGCCCTTTTCCGCGCCGGGGCCTTGGCGTAACCTCGCGGCCATGTTGCGGATCAACGACGCCCTTTTCATCGCCGACTGGGAACTGGTCGAAACTTTCTCGCGCTCACAAGGGCCGGGGGGGCAGAACGTCAACAAGGTCGAGACGGCGGTCGAATTACGGTTTGAGGCAGAGCGTTCGCCCCATCTGGCCCCGCCCGTTAAGGCGCGGCTGAAACGGCTGGCCGGTCGGCGCTGGACCAATGACGGCGCGATTGTGATCCGGGCCGAGGAAACCCGCAGTCAGGCCCGCAACCGCGAGCTTGCGCGAGAGAGGCTGGTCGAGATGATCCGTCAGGCGCTGGTGGCGCCCAAGCGTCGGATCGCGACCAAGCCGACTTACGGCAGTCAGTTGCGCCGGCTCAAGGCCAAGACCATTCGCGGCGAGGTGAAATCGGCGCGCGGCAAGGTGGAAGATCAGGAATGACCGAGACGATAGAGGCGCGACGCGCCCGGCTGATGGGGCCGAATGTGCCGACCTTTTACCGCACCCCTGTGCATATCGTGCGGGGCGAGGGGGTCTGGCTCTGGGATGCCGATGGCAAGCGCTATCTCGATTGCTACAACAACGTGGCCCATGTCGGCCATTGCCACCCCAAAGTGGTCGAGGCGATCTGCCGTCAGGCGGCGGTGCTGAACACCCATACACGTTACCATCATGAACTGGTGCTGGATTATATTGAGGCGCTGACCGCAACGCTGGGCCATGGGATCTCGCAGGCAATCATGGTCTGCACCGGGTCAGAGGCCAATGATCTGGCGCTGCGGATGGCGCAGGCAGTGACGGGGCAGACCGGGATCATTGCGACTGACAACACCTATCACGGCAATACGGCAGCGGTCAGTCAGCTTTCCACACGGCGCCCGCCGATTGGCGGGCGGGCGGCGCATGTGCGGCTGGTGCCGGCTCCCGAAACTGTCGCGCCCCTTGGCGGCAGCCTTGCCGCGCAATCGCAGGTCTTCGCCGAAAATGTGGCGCAGGCGATTGCCGAATTGCAGGCAGCGGGCCACGGGTTCTCGGGGCTGATGCTGTGTCCGGTATTCGCCAATGAGGGACTGCTGGCGCCGGTCAAAGGGTTTCTCGATCCGACGGTCGAGGTGGTACGGCGGGCCGGCGGGCTGATCCTCTGTGATGAGGTGCAGCCGGGTTTTGGTCGGGTCGGCAGCCATTTCTGGGGGCATGATGGCTTGGGCTTTACCCCCGATGGGGGGGCAATTGGCAAGCCGATGGCGAACGGTCACCCCCGGGCCGCCTGTCTGGCGCGGCCCGATGTGATGGCGGCATTCCGCGAGGCCTTTGGCTATTTCAACACTTTTGGCGGCAATCCGGTCTCGGCGGCGGCCTGCCTCGCGACGCTTGAGGTGTTGCGCGATGAGGGGCTGCAACAGCGGGCCGCGGATACCTCATCCTATCTGCTGGCGCGGTTGCGCGCCTTGCGCCATGGGCGGATCGTTGATGCCCGGGCGGCGGGGCTGTTCTTCGGGCTGGAATTCGGCGGCGCGGGGGCGGGTGAGTTCGTGGCCGATCTGGTTGAGGATATGGTGGCGCGTGGCTTCCTGCTCAATCGCATTGGCCGGGGCGGGGCGACGCTGAAGATGCGACCGCCGATGCCCTTTGGCCGGGAACATGCGGACCTTCTGGCGGATGCCCTGCAAGCGGCGCTGGACGCGCGATGACAGAGATCAGCGAAGCCGCCAGCCTCTGGGGCGCCCGGCATATCTGCCCCCTGCGCCTGCGCGAAAATGAGGTCCACAAGGTTGAGATCGCCGGGCAGCCTGCCGCCTTGCGCCTGCACCGTGTGGGGTATCAAGAGGCCATATCCATCCGCTCGGAACTTTGGTGGACACAGGCCCTGGCCGAGGCCGGTCTGCCCGTGCCAACCCCGCTTGCCGCGGCAGATGGCCAATATCTTTGCCGGCTTGCCACAGGGCGTTTCGCCAGCGTGGTCTCTTGGGTTCAGGGTTCGCCACTGGGCGAGGCTGGCATTCCGCTTGCCGGTAGCCCGCGCCAGAAATGCGATCGTCATCATGCACTGGGGCAGCTTGTCGCCCGTATCCATCAGGCGACCGATCTGTTGCACCTGCCCGACTGGTTTGCCCGGCCGGCCTGGGGTCAGGCAGATCTGGTGGGCGAGGCGCCGCTCTGGGGACGGTTCTGGGATCATCCGCAACTGGGCGAGGAGGATCGCGCGGTCTTGTCCGCCGCGCGCGATTGGCTGGCGGCAAGACTGGCCGACAGCGCCTCGCCCTTTGGGTTGATCCATGCCGATGTCTTGCGCGAAAATGTTTTTGTGAACAATGGCTCGCTTTCGCTGATCGACTTTGATGATAGCGGATATGGTTATCGCTGGTACGATCTTGGCACGGTGCTGTCCCAAGACCTTTATGAGCCGGATTACCCCGAACTGCGATCCGCATTGATCGAGGGCTATGCCAGCATTGCCCCTGTTGCGGCGGATGAAGTGGATGCCTTTACGCTCGCACGTACGTTGGCTTCGGTTGGCTGGGCGGCGAGCCGGCTGGATCCGGGCAGCCCGATCCAGAAAAGCCATATCGCGCGCGCCGTGATGATGGCACGGCGACAAATCGGCTAGCCGGAATCGGTTGCCCAAGCGTTTGTGAACGGATAGTCAGCGTCTCGTAACACCTCTGTGACATCCCCACGACAGGCGCATGACATGACCGAAGAGACCCAAGGCCCGACCAACCGTTGGAAGACGCTGGACAAGGATCTTGGCCGCATCGCGCAGATGGAGCAGGCCATCGGCTTTATCAACAAGCCGATGATCGCGGTTTCGATCAGCCTTGTCTTTGTGCTGATCTGTGCGGCGGCGGCGGTGCTGTTCTCGGGCGGGGCGTCATCGACGATGATTGTCGTGGTGGCAGCTGGCTTCGGGGCCTATATGGCGCTGAACATCGGTGCCAATGACGTGGCCAATAACATGGGCCCGGCAGTCGGGGCCAATGCCCTGACCATGGGCGGCGCTTTGATTATCGCCGCCATTTTCGAGACTCTTGGCGCGCTGATCGCGGGGGGCGATGTGGTCTCGACCATCTCTGGCGGGATCGTTGCGCCCGAAGCGGTGGCCGAGCCGCGTATCTTTGTCTGGGCGATGATGGCGGCGCTGATCGCGGCGGCGCTGTGGCTGAACCTGGCAACCTGGCTGGGTGCGCCGGTATCGACCACGCATTCCATCGTTGGCGGGGGGATGGGCGCGGGCATCGCGGCGGCGGGCTTTTCGGCCGTCGCCTGGCCAAAGATGGGGCAGATCGCAGCCAGTTGGGTGATCTCGCCGGTTCTGGGCGGGCTGATCGCGGCGCTGTTCCTGGCCTTTATCAAGGCGTTCATCAATGACGTGCCTGACAAGATCGCCGCCGCGCGGCGCTGGGTGCCGGTACTGATCGGCATCATGGCCGGTGCCTTTGCCGCCTATCTGGCGGTCAAGGGGCTGAAAAAGCTGATCGAGATCAGCTTGGGGCAGGCGGTCGTCATTGGCCTTGTGATCGGGATTGCGACCATCCTCTTGTCGCGCCCCGTGGTAAGGCGGCAGTCCGAGGGGCTTGAGAACCGTAAGAAATCGCTGAAAAAGCTGTTCGGTCTGCCGCTGGTGATCTCGGCGGCGCTGCTGTCCTTTGCCCATGGGGCCAATGATGTGGCCAATGCGGTCGGTCCGCTTGCGGCGATCGTTCATGCGGTTCAGGACAATGCGACCGAGGCCAAGGTCAGCATCCCGCTCTGGGTGATGGTGATCGGCGCGGCGGGCATCTCTTTCGGTCTGGTGCTGTTCGGGCCAAAGCTGATCCGCATGGTCGGGTCGGAAATCACCAAACTGAACCCGATGCGGGCCTATTGCGTGGCGCTGTCGGCGGCGATCACGGTGATCGTAGCCTCATGGCTGGGTCTGCCTGTCAGTTCGACCCATATCGCGGTCGGGGGCGTTTTTGGCGTCGGGTTTTATCGTGAATGGCATGCCGAGCGACGGCTGCGCCTGTTGGGGATCGAAAAGGGCAAACCCGTCGCGGCGGATGAACGCAAGCGGCGCAAACTGGTTCGCCGCTCGCATTTCCTGACCATCGCGGCGGCCTGGGTGATTACCGTACCCCTGACGGCGGTGCTGTCGGCCTTGGTCTTCGTTTTCTTGCGGATGATCGGCTAAGGGGCAGCGGCGCCACGCAGATCATCCGCGACGATCCGCCCGTCTTCGAGCGTCAGGATCCGGTCGGCACGGTCGAGAATGCGGTTGTCATGGGTGACCATCAGCGTGGTGGTGCCGCGCTCGGTGCCCAGACGGCGCAGGATTTCCACCACGCCGGCGCTGCTGTCACGGTCGAGTGCGGCGGTCGGCTCATCTGCCATGATGATGTCGGGATTTCCGACCAGCGCCCGCGCAATGGCAACCCGCTGCTTTTGTCCTCCCGACAGGTTCGCCGGCCGGTAATGCAGGCGTTCGGACAGGCCGACCAGCCCCAGCACATGTGCCGCGGCGCGGTTGGCCAGATCTTCATCCTGCCGGCCATGCACCTCTAGTCCCATCCTGACATTTTGCAGCGCGGTCAGGCTTTCATGCAGATTATGGGCCTGAAAGATGAAACCAAGGCGTCGCCGAAGGCGGATCAACTGACCCTCGCTGGCCCCGCGCAATTCATGGCCGAGCAGACTCGCCGATCCGTCCTGCACCTCTCTCAGGCAGCCGAGCAGGGTCAGGAGTGTGGTCTTTCCCGATCCCGAAGGTCCGACCAGCACGGTAAAACTGCCGCGAGGCAGCCGCAGGGAAATGTCGAACAAGGCCTGTTTGCGCGCCTCGCCCGCGCCGAACCAGTGGTTCAGCCCGGCGGCTTGCAGGGGAAAGGGATCGGGCATGGCGGCCTCAGAACAGATCGGCGGGGTCGGCGGCGGCCAACCGGC
>CALLZQ010000001.1 GCA_937858255.1 uncultured Tabrizicola sp. | reverse complement strand
GGGTTCGGTCCGCTGGCTTTGGCCAGCTCCCCCGCCCCGCCATTGCACAGCGCAAGCAGGCTGGGGCAGGTCAGCGGGCCCTCGGGATTTGAGCCGCCCGTCAGGTGATGCACCCCGCCGAGAGAAAGCATCTGACTGCCATATTCGGCGGTGGTGACATGGCCGATCGCCTCGCCCCCGGCGCGGACAGTGGCGCCCTCGGGGCCCAGAAAGCGGTCGGTGTCGATCTTCACCTTGACGCCGCAATAGGAAAAAATGGCCTCTGTCACCACAGTGACCATATCGGCGCCCTCAACCTCTGACGCGACGATAAAGGGGGCTGGCTTGTAATCGGGATAGGTGGTTCCCGAGCCGATGCCCGTCACGAAAGTATCGTCGGGAAAGGGCTCACCATCCCAGTCGCGGGCGGCAAAAGGGACAAGACGCCCGCCTGCCTGAACCGTATGCGACAGCATCACCACCGGGTCGGTCCGCACGATGCGCCCGGCGTCATTGGCATAGCGGTCGCAGGCGCCGGTCTGGCCCGGGGCGATATAGCACATGACCGGGCAGGCATCGCAGCGGATTTTCTCGGGCGGCTGGGTCATGGTCGTGGTCCGGTTGCGGCGGGATGTCTGGCCTCCTCTGGCCTGCGGCCATTCACCCCCCGAGGATATATTTGAACAGATGAAGGGGCGGCCCGTTTCATTTCATGGCCTGTATCAGCCGATGCGGCAGGACAGGCACCCGGTCGATTTCGGCCCCGGTGGCGTGGCGGATGGCGTTAAGAATGGCCGGTGCCGTCGGGATCAGCACATGCTCACCAAGGCCCTTGGCACCAAAAGGGCCTTCGGGATCGGGGATTTCGATCAAAAGGCTGTCGATCGGGGGCACGTCGCCGATGGTCGGGATCAGGTAATCATGCAGATTTTCGGTACGGCCGGGCAGATATTCCTCGATCAGGGCGAGGCCGATCCCTTGGGCGATGCCACCTTCGATCTGGCCGGTGGCGAGTTGCGGGTTGATGGCGCGGCCGACGTCATGGGCCGCTGTGATGCGGATCAGGCGGATGGTGCCAAGCGCCTGATCCACTGCCAGTTCAACCATCTGCGCACCATAGCCATATTGGGCATAGGGGCGGCCCTGGCCATTTTCGTCCAGCGCGCCGGTTGGCGGGTCATAGGTATCTTCGGCCGAGACAGCATAGCCCAGATCATCGGTTGGCAGGCTGGCCAGATCGACGCTGCGCCGTTCGGCCCCCTCGCTGGCGGTCAGATGCGTGCCCTTCAGGGCAAGGGTGGCGCCGGCACCGGCATTGGTCAGTCGCAGCAGATGCGCGCGCAGCGCCTCGCCCGCCGCCTTGGCGGCGCGACCGGTGACAAAGGTCTGACGGCTGGCCGAGGTCTTGCCGGCATCGGGGGTCAGCGCGGTATCGGGACCGATCAGGTCGAAATCCTCCAGCGGCAAGCCCAGGGCCGTCGCCGCGATCTGTGTGATGACCGTATTCGCCCCCTGGCCGATATCGGTCGCGCCTTGGTGCAGCACCACCCGGCCCTGATGGCTAAGGCCGATACGGATGGTCGAGGGGTTGGGCAGCGAAGTATTGCCGCAACCATACCAGCAAGAGGCGATACCGACACCGTGCCCGGGATGCTGTTTGGCCCGGGCCAGCGCCGCTGTCCATGCGTGGCGCAGCGCGGTGAGGCAGGCGGCAATACCGGCACCCTGAAGGATCTGTCCGGTAGCGGTGGCGTCACCATCACGCAGGGCATTGCGCAGGCGGAACTCCAGCCGGTCAATACCCAGGCGGTCGGCCAGCCGGTCATAGATGGTTTCCTGCCAGAGCGCGGCCTGCGGCACGCCAAAGCCACGGAAGGCGCCTGAGACCGGACCATGGGTATGCACGGCCCGCGCCGCCGCACTGACATGCGGCGTCAGATAGGGGCCAGAGACATGCACCGGCACCCGGTTCGCGACGGTCGGCCCCCAACTGGCATAGGCGCCGGTGTTGAACCGCCCCTCGAACTCCAGCGCGACGATGCGCCCCTCGGCATCGCAGCCGATGCGGCCCGACATTTCCGCCGGGTGGCGCTTGGTGGTCGAGGCCATGCTCTCGGCCCGGGAATAGACCATGCGGCACGGCCGGCCGGTGCGCAGCACGGCCAGACCCAGCAAGGGTTGCAGGCTGACATCCAGCTTTGAGCCAAAGCCGCCGCCGACGGCTGTGGGGATGATCCGCACCTTCTCGGGTGGCAGGGCCAGCACCTGCGCGGTTTCATCGCGATCCATGATCGGGGCCTGTGTGCAGGCCCGGATCACCAGTGTCTCACCCTCTAGCCAGGCTGAGCCGGCCTCAGGCTCGATATAGGCATGTTCGACAAAACCGGTCTGCATCCGGCCCTCGATCACGACGGCGCAGCCGGCCATCGCCGCGGCGGCATTGCCTTTGGTGATCCGCCCCTCGATCAGCCGATTGCCGGCGCGGGTGGGATGCAACAGTGGGGCGCCCTCGGCCTCGGCCTCGGCCGGGGTGTTCAGGGCCGGCAACGGTTGCCATTCGATCGGAAAGCCCGCGCTATCTGGCAGGACGCCCGGTTCAAAGGCGATCAGCGCCACGCATTCGCCGCGAAACCGGGCCGGGCTGGCGGCAATGGCCGGCTGGTCGGCAAAGGCTGGGATCGCGCCAAAGCTATTGCGGCCGGGGATATCGGCGGCGGTGAAAACGGCGGCGACGCCCGGGCGGGCGGTAAATCCGGCCAGATCACCAATGGTAAAGGCAGCATGCGGATAGGGCGAGCGCACCGCGATCAGGGTCAGCGCCCCTTGCGGCACCTGATCGGCGCCGAAGAGATCGCCCGCAACCTTGGCCTGCCCGTCAAGCCGGGCAATCGCATCGCCGACCTGTGCCGTCTGGGGCAGCGGCGGGGGCGGGGCATCACCAACCGCCGCCGGGATCTTGCGATAGCCGGTGCAGCGGCACAGTCCGCCGCCCAGCGCCTCCTTCGCCTCGGCCTCGGCCGGATGCGGATTGCGCCGCAAGAGATCGGCACCTGCCATCAGCATGCCGGGGGTACAGATCCCGCATTGGGCAGCGCCGTGGCGCAGGAAGGCAGCCTTCAGCCGGTCAAGATCGGCGGCAGCGGATTCCACGGTCTCGACATGGCGGCCCGAGGCCCGGCCAGCCGGCACCAAACAGGCGCAAACCTGCGCCCCGTCCAGCAGAACCGTACAGGCGCCGCAATCTCCCGCATCGCAGCCCACCTTGGTTCCGGTCAGGCCCAGCCCGTCGCGCAGCACCTCGGTCAGGCGCGCAGCGGGTTCAGCATCGACGCTGACAGGCTGACCGTTGAGGGTAAATTCGATCATGCCACAGCCTCGCGCAGCGCGCGGCGCAAGAGTTCCGCCGCCGCCCTCTGGCGGTAGGCGGCGCTTGCACGCACATCGTCAATCGGGGAAAGCCCGGGGGAAACCAGTGCCTCGGTCACTTCGGCGGCAGCCTGTTCGACAGACATCCCGGCAATCGCCGCCTCAACCCCCGGCAATCGCCGCGCGGTGGCGGCACAGGCGCCCACCGCCAGACTGGCAGAGCCGATACGATCCCCTTGCATCACAACACGGACCGCGACCATGGCAATTGAAATTACCAGATAGGCGCGGGCACCAAGTTTGAGAAAGGCCGATGTGCCCCGCAGCCCCTCGGGCGGAATACGGATGGCTATCAGCAGCTCTGGGGCGCGGGGGGGGGTCGGGGGGGGCGCGACAATAAAGTGGGAAGGGGGCAGACCGCGGCGTCCTGCCGGCCCCGCCAGCTCCACCATTGCCTCTAGCGCCAGCAGAGGCGGCACCCCATCGGCTGCGGGCGAGGCATTGCACAGATTTCCCCCCAGCGTCCCCAGATTCTGAATCTGCCGCCCGCCAACCTGACGCGCGGCCTGTTGCAGCGCACGGCAGGCCGGTGGCAAGGCGGTCTCGGCAATCTCGGTCCAGGGGGTACAGGCCCCGATGCGCAATCCGCCCTGTTGCGACAGGCTGATCCCACGCAGATCGGCAATCCCCGCCAGATCGAGAACCGGCCCGGCCAGACGCTGCCCGGCAGCCGGATAAAGATCGGTCCCGCCTGCCAGAATCTGCCGCGGCCCCTCGCCCAGCAGGGCCAGTGCCGCATCAAGGCTGGTCGGGCGGGCATAGGCGTTCATAAGACCTCTCACCCAAGGGCGGTAGCCCCGGCAAACTTGTTTGTGTGCAAATCAGTTTGCGGCCCCTTGCGGCCCTCTGTCAACGGGTCTGATACTGTCGATGGGGCTGATACCACGCGGGCAAACCGCAACGCCTTGCGCCGCGAGGGGCTGGGGGGTAATCCGGGGATATGGAAAAGACTGACCCAGCCTCGCTGCCCGACTATCTGCTTGATGACCAGATCGGCTACATCTTGCGGCGCGTCACACAACGGCATCTGGCGATCTTTTCCGAGGCGATCCCGCAAGTCACCACCACCCAGTTCGCTGTCCTTGCGCGGCTGCGCCAACTGGGGCCGCTGTCGCAAAACCTGCTCGGCCGGGAAACTGCCATGGATGCCGCGACGATCAAAGGTGTGGTCGACCGGCTGACCCGGCAAGGCTATGTCACGACAGCCCCCGACCCCGAGGACCGTCGCCGCCTGACCGTTGCCCTCTCTGCCGAGGGAGAGGCGCTTTATGCGCAGGTTGTCGGCAAGGCGCTGGCGGTATCGGCCAGCACGCTGGACCCCCTGTCGGCGTCTGAACGCGCAACGCTGACGGCGCTGCTCTTGCGTCTGGTGTGACCGCCGCGATTCGGCGCGGGCGGGCTGGCCGACCAGCGTTCCGCCCCCGGCGCCGGCCTGACCCGGCTGAAACGGCCCTGACCCAGACCTTTGACTGATGGTGTCAATCCGACCGGATAGGCCACAATCCTTTTGCCCGGATGCCTTTGTTTGCGCCCAAGTCGTAAGGTGGTGTCACGAAGAGGAGGGCCGCGAGATGCAGATACTAACAGCCGAAAAGCCGCTCGCCCTGGTCATGGACCGCCCAATCCGTCCTTGCATGTATGACGATCTGGACCCGACACGCGATGAGGGGACCCTTGCGGGGGTCTGGATCGTGCCATCAGTCTTGGTGGGTGCGGCGCTGTGGTTCTGGGGGATCACCACCCTCTTCGGATAAGGCCACCACCCTTCCCAACCCACTCACGGCTAGGCCGGGGCATTGTCCCCGGCCACTTTTTTCACCATTTTCACGAAAATCGCGGATCTAAAGCCAATTTACATCTTGACCTTTCCCTAGAGTCGCACAAGTGATGAATGAACGTTCATTCACGGGTTGCGACATGAGTCAGCCACGGCCTGTCACCGCTTTTGATCAGCGCACTTCGGAAATCCTCGAAGGGGCGTCTGTCGCCTTTTCCAGCAAGGGTTTCGACGGCGCCTCGATGCAGGATCTGGCCCGCTCGGCCGGGATGAGCGTCGGCAATTTTTACCGCTACTTCCCTTCCAAGGCCGCCATCGTCGCCGCGCTGATCGAGCGCAGCCTTGTCGAACTTGAGCAGGATTTTGCCGCGCTGCTGGAGGAAGACGACCTCATGGGCGCGTTGCGGCGCAAGATTGCCGACAGGATCGACGAGGCGAGATGTCAGGGCGAGGGGCAGCTTTGGGCCGAAATCAACGCCGCCTCGCTGCGCAAGCCCGAAATCGCCCAGTTATCCTGCCGTATGGAAGATGAGATCGTGTCTCATATGGTCAGGGTTTTTGCCCGTGCGACCCAGATTTCGCCGGATGAGGCCCATGGCCGCTGGAGCAGCCATGCCCGGATGATCGTCATGATGGTCAAAAGCTGTGCGATGCGCCGCCCCGATCTGCCCGACGCCGCCGATCTGCAACGTTTGGTGCTGCGCACCATCGACCGACTTCTAGAAGATATCACTTTGCCCGCCGTGAAAGGCTAAACCGATGCGTTCCGTTCTGATTGCCACGACCTTTCTTGCTGCTGTGACGCTTTCCTCTCCTGTTCTGGCCGAGGCTGCCGCCGCCGCGACCGATGTCGCACCTGCTGCGGCGCAGACTCTGCCCTCGATCACCGTCGCCACAATCGTGCCGCGCAAGATGTCGGACCGGGTGGTGGCAACCGGCCTGATTTCGCCCGTCGAGATGATTCAGGTCGCCCCGCTGATCGAAGGCCAGCCGATTGAACGGCTTTTGGCCGATGTGGGCGACGATGTGACAGAGGGGCAGGTGCTGGCAGTTCTGTCAAAGACCACGCTGGAATTGCAACGCAGCCAGTTCTACGCCTCTTTCGCCTCGGCCAAGGCCACGATTGCACAGGCAGAGGCCCAGATGCTCGAGGCGAAATCCTCAGCCGATGAGGCCCAGCGGGTGTCCGAGCGGACCTCGAAACTGCGCCAGCAGGGCTCGGCCTCGCAGGCGGCAGCGGATTCGGCCAGCGCCAATGCCATCGCCGCCACGGCCCGCGTCACCGTTGCCACACAGTCGCTGGAGGCCGCGCGAGCGCAACTCGCGCTGGTTGAGGCGCAACTGGCCAATGTCGATCTGCAACTGAGCCGGACCGAGGTGAAGGCCCCCGTGGCCGGTGAGATCACCGCCCGCAACGCGGTGATCGGCGCGGTCGCCTCGGCAGCGGGGTCGCCGATGTTCTCGATGATCCGCGACGGCGCGCTGGAACTGAAGGCCGATGTCTCGGAAACCGATCTCTTGCGTCTGGCCATCGGGCAAAAGGCGCAGTTGCGTCTGGTGGGCAGCGATGAAGTGCTGACCGGCACGATCCGTCTGGTCGAGCCGACCATCGATGCCAATACCCGGCTGGGTCGCGCCAGGATCGCCATTGACGATTCAGCCAAGGTCCGGTCGGGCATGTTTGTCGATGCCGAAATTCTGGTGACCGAAACCGAGGCGCTGGCCGTGCCGGTCACGGCGGTCGGCTCTTCGCCCGAGGGGGCGGCGGTGATGAAGGTGACAGATGGCACCGTCAGCCGGGTGCCGGTCAAGCTGGGCATCCGCGACGGCGGCTGGGTCGAGATTGTCGAGGGCCTTGCCCCCGGCGATCAGGTGGTGGTGAAGGCCGGCGCCTTTGTCCGTGACGGCGACCGGATCAATCCGGTCCTTGCGACGAACTGAGGGGGCGGCGATGAACTTCTCCGCCTGGTCCATTCGCAATCCGATTGCGCCCATCCTTGCCTTTATCATCTTCATGGTGATGGGCTGGCAGAGCTTTAACTCTCTGCCGATCACCCGTTTCCCGAATATCGACGTGCCGCTGGTCGCCGTCTCGGTGGTGCAGCCGGGCGCAGCGCCGGCCGAGCTTGAGGCACAGGTCACCAAGGAAATCGAGGATGCCGTCGCCGGCCTGACCGGCGTCAAGAACGTCACCTCGACCGTCAATGACGGGCTGTCGACCACCGCGGTCGAATTCCGCATGGAGATTGCAACCGACCGCGCCGTGCAGGACGTAAAGGACGCCATCGACCGGATCCGCGGCGATCTGCCCGGCGATATCGAGGCGCCCGTGGTCAGCCGGATCGAGGTTGAGGGGCAGGCGATCCTGTCCTTTGCCGTTTCAGCGCCGGAAATGACGCTGGAGGAATTGTCGTGGTTCGTTGACGATACCATCACCCGCGCGCTTCAGGGCAAGGCCGGGATCGGCCGGGTGGACCGCTACGGCGGCGCAGACCGCGAGATCCCCATCGTCCTCGACCCGGTGAAACTGGGCAGCTATGGCATTACTGCCCTAGCCGTCAGCCAGCAAATCAAGGCCACCAACGTCGATATCGGCTCTGGCCGGTCTGAAATCGGCGGGGGCGAGCAGTCGATCCGCACCCTTGGCGATCAGGGCACGGTCGAGCAACTGGCCAGCATGTCCCTCGCCCCGCCCTCGGGCGAAAAGGGGCGGCTGACCGACCTGGGTGAGGTGATCGACACCTATCAGGAACAGCGCTCTTTCGCGACTTCGGACGGTGAACCGATTGTCGTCTTTTCCGTCTACCGCTCCAAGGGTGCCTCTGAGGTCAGCGTGGCCGAAACGACCGAGGCCGCACTGGCGCAGGTCAGCGCTGCCCATCCTGAGGTCGAGATCAAGGTTGTCGATGACGCCGTGTTCTATACCAAGGGCAATTATGAGGCCGCACTCAGCACGCTGATCGAGGGCTCGGTTCTGGCGGTTCTGGTGGTGCTGGCCTTCCTCAAGAACTGGCGGGCGACGCTGATTTCGGCGGTGGCGCTGCCGCTCTCGGCGGTGCCGACCTTCTGGTTCATGGATATGATCGGCTTTTCGCTGAACCTCGTCAGCTTCCTTGCGCTGACGCTGGCGACAGGCATTCTGGTCGATGACGCGATTGTGGAAATCGAGAACATCGCCCGACATATCCGCATGGGCAAGACGCCCTACCGCGCCGCGATTGAGGCCGCCGACGAAATCGGTCTTGCGGTGATCGCAACCACGATGACCATCGTTGCGGTCTTTGTGCCGGTCAGCTTCATGCCCGGGATTCCGGGGCAGTATTTCCGGCAATTCGGCTTGACTGTGGCCATCGCCGTGCTGTTCTCGCTGCTGGTCGCGCGACTGATCACGCCGATGATGGCGGCCTATCTGATGCGGGCCAAGGATGCGGTCGAAGAGGATCACAAAGAGGGGCCGTTCATGCGCGGCTATCTCTGGCTGGTGAAGCACACCACCGCCTCGCCCCGCATCCCTGGGTTCAAGAAGCTGCGGTTTCCGGCCTATTACCTGACGCTGGTCGGGGCCATCGGTGTGGTGATCGTCTCGGTCTACTTCATGCTTCAGGTGCCCGGCAGCCTGTTCCCGCCGGATGATGAAAGCCGCTTTGCCATCTCGGTTGAACTGCCGCCCGGCTCGACGCTGGACGACACCCGCCGTACGACCGAGGCGATGCGTCAGGCCATTGCCGATGTGGACGGGATTGACCGGGTGCTGACCATCGGCGGCGCCTCTCCGCTTGGCGATGTCGATATCCGCCGTGCCAATATGATCGTGGTGCTTGACCGTCTGGATAACGGGCTGGAGAAAAAGCTGATGGATCTGGCGATCGCCTTGCCGGTCGTCGGCCCGATGCTGCCCAAGCATGAGAGTGCGGGCCGTGTCCGTCCGCAGGTTGAGATCGAGGCCGAGGTCTTTGCCCGCCTGTCAAATGTGCCCGATATTCTGGCATTCAAACTCGGTGGTCCCGGCGCGGGTGGGCGGCCTGTGTCCTATAACATCCTCTCGCCTGATGAGGATGACCTGAATACCGCGATTGCCCGGCTGGAACGGGCCCTCTCGGAAGAGGAAAAGGCCGAAAAGCCGCTGCTGATCAACGTCTCGACCGAAAGCTCGCTGCCCCGGCCCGAGATCCAAATCACCCCTCGCGCCGAAGAGGCCGCGCGGCTGGGTGTGACGACTGCCACCATCGCCGCGGTGGTTCGCGTCGCGACCATCGGCGACAATGACGCCGCATTGGCCAAGCTGTCTATCGACAACCGGCTAATCCCGGTGCGGGTGCGGCTGGACGATGCCACGCGCGAAAACCTGTCGCGGATTGCTGCGCTCAAGGTGCCGACGGCGACAGGTGCAGCAGTGCCGCTGTCAGTCGTCGCCGATATCGCGATTGCCGAGGGGCCGGCGACGGTCAAGCGTCTGAATCGCCAGCGCGTTGCCACCATCGGCGCCGACCTGCCTGTAGGTGTGCCGCTCGACACCGCGACCAAACGGTTCGAAGAGATCGTGGCCACCGTCGATGTGCCCCCCGGGGTGCAGGTCAAGCCGGGTGGCGATGCCGAGGTGCAGATCGAACTGGTCTCCAGCTTTGTCAACGCCATGGTGATGGGCCTGATTCTGGTGCTGACGGTGCTGATCCTGCTGTTCCGGTCGGTTATCCAGCCCTTTACCATCCTGTTCTCGCTGCCGCTGGCCATCGGTGGGGTTGCGGCGGCGCTGATCCTGACCAACAACCCGCTGTCGATGCCGGTGATGATCGGCATGCTGATGCTGATGGGGATCGTGACCAAGAACGCCATCCTGCTGATCGACTTTGCCATCGAGATGCGCGCACGTGGCATGTCGCGCGCGGCGGCGGTGGGCGAGGCCGGACACAAACGGGCGCGTCCCATCGGCATGCCCTCGATCGCGATGTCGGCGGGGATGCTGCCCTCGGCGCTTGGCGTGGGCGAGGGTGGCACCTTCCGCGCGCCGATGGCCATTGCCGTGACCGGGGGGATCATCATGTCCACCGTCCTCAGCCTTGTGGTTGTCCCGTCGTTCTATCTGATCATGGACGATCTCAGCCGGCTGATGGGGTGGATCTTTGGCCGCTTCATCGGCAAGAAAGAGGCTGAACCCGAAAGCCCGGCGAATGACATTCTGGCCGAACGGATCGCCCTTTTGGATGCCGAGCAGCGGGCGCTGCGCGACAAATTGGCGGCAATGGCCGGGCCGCGACCGGTGAAACCGCTGGAGGCCGCCGAATAACCGACGGTGACCTTGCGAAAATCAGGGCGGCGCGGGTCAGATCCGGCGCCGCCTTTTTCTTTGTCCCGCTCAGGCCGAACGGATCGGATCCCACAACAGCCGCATCCCGTTCAGAACAACCAGCAGCGTCCCGCCTTCGTGCCCGATGACGGCCAATGGCAAGGGCAGCGCAAAGAACGCCCCGCCCACCACCAGCACCGCCATGGCCAGCATGGCAAAGCCAAGGTTCTGGCGGATGATGCGGCGTGTGCGTCGGGCCAGACGATGCGCCTCGGCCAGACGCGACATATCCTCGGACAAGAGGGCGACATCGGCGGCCTGAAGTGCCACCTCGCTGCCCGCGACCCCCATGGCGATGCCCACATCGGCCCGGGCAAGGGCGGCGGCATCATTCACCCCATCGCCGACAAAAGCCGTCGGCGCCTCGGCCGCCAGCTTGTCGACCAGCGCTACCTTATCCCCGGGGAGGAGGTCGGCATGCACCTCGGTCACATTCATCGTCGCCGCAATCCGTTCGGCAACCGGCGCACGGTCGCCGGTCATCATCACGATACGGCCAACCCCCGCCTGCCGCAGCGCCACAATGCCCCGGGCCGAGGTTTCGCGCGGGGTATCCGCCACGGTGATCGCCCCCAGCAACCAATCCCCTTGCCCGAGGAAAACCAAGGTTTGCGCCCCATCATGCATGTGGCGCAGCGCCGGGGGGTCA